>CBDURX010000463.1:0-2852 GCA_965369485.1 uncultured bacterium
GGAGACCTGGGCCGGGCCTGGCGAGAGGAGGACGGCCCCTTCTGCTGCCGGGGGTGCCGGAGCGTCTACGGCATCATCCATCGGTCAGGGCTGATGCGTTACTACGATCTGCAGCAGGGCCGCCAGTCTCCGCCCGCTTTGTTACGCCCTGACAACCTCGCCTGGCTGGACCAACTCCTGGAAAAACAACCTCCTGCCTCACCTGCCAACTCCTCGCTCCTGCAGTTGAGCCTGGACATCCAGGGGGTACACTGTGCCGCCTGCGTCTGGCTGCTCGAGAAGTTGTTCCGGCGTGAGGACGGCGGCCTGGACCTTCGCATCAACCCCTCCCTGGGCAAGGTGGACCTGACCTGGGACACGGCGCAAGGAGACTTGAAACACTACTTGGCCGAGGTGGAGAAGTTCGGTTACCGCTTCGGACCCAGCCGTAAGGACATGCCCACCCGTTCCCGCGCCCTCCTGGCCCGCATGGCCGTTTGCATCGCCATCGCGATGAACGTGATGATGTTCAGCCTCAGCTACTACCTCGGCCTGGCTCCCGCCGACGGCGCGCTGTACACCTTTTTCGGTCGCCTGAGCCTGGCACTGGCCAGCGTGTCGGTTCTGGTCGGCGGCCAGGTTTTCTTCAAAGGCGCTCTGGCCGGTCTCCGGCAGCGAGTCGCCCATCTCGACCTTCCCATATCCCTCGGCATCACACTGGCCTATGCGGGGTCCGTGTACGGCTACTTCACCGCTGGCCCCGAGGCGGCCTATTTCGACAGCCTCACCATTTTCATCGCCCTCATGCTGGTGGGACGCTGGTCCCAGGAACACATCCTCGAGCGCAACCGTAACGCCTTGCTTGCAGCGGGCGGCGCCGAGAACATCACCGCCAAACGCCAGCAGCAAGGCCGGCTGCAGGCAGTCGCCGCCCCCGACATCCGCCGCGGCGACGAGCTGTGGATCGCCCCCGGCGACCTCGTACCACTGGCCGGCATCCTGTTGCGCAAGAGCGCCACTGTCTCCCTGGACTGGATCACCGGCGAATCGGATCACCAGGCCTACGAACCCGGTGACACCGTCCCAGCCGGCGCCTTCAATGCGGGGCGGTCGGGTTTCGTGATCACCGCCGTGGAGAACTTCGCCGACTCGCGGCTGCAAGAGCTGCTGCGCTCAGGCCCCGGAGCGGTGGGCGACGACACGCCGCGGCCACGCTGGTGGAGCCGGATCAGCACGGCCTACGTGGTGGCGGTACTGCTGCTGGCGTCGGCGGGATTCCTCGCCTGGGCTGGCCGCGATCCTCACCAGGCCCTGGAGGTGGCTATCGCTATCCTGGTGGTGACCTGCCCCTGCGCCCTCGGCCTGGCCACGCCGCTCGCCACCGAGTTGACCCACAGCGCCCTGCGGCGCAGAGGAGTCTTCCTGCGCAAGGCCGGTTTCATGGACAGGTCACTGGCTGTCCGCAAGCTCCTGCTGGACAAGACGGGCACCTTGACCCTGGGATGCCTGGTCCTGACGCCTGAAGCGCGCGAGACTCTCCGGCGGTTGGAACCGGCCGATAGAGCCACGCTCTGGAACCTGGCCGCGCGCAGCAATCATCCCGTCAGTCAGGCGCTGGCCAAGGAGCTGGGCGATATACGTGGCAGTACACCGGAAAACGTCACAGCACCCGGTAACCATCCCTCCGCCGAAGACGTGACGGAATATCCCGGCCAGGGGCTGGTCTGGCGACACGCGGGGCGGGTCTATCGGTTGGGCCGGTACGATTTCTCCATCAGCACACGAGCCGTGGACGAGCGCGGATCCGGCCCGCATGGAAGCGACGGCGGCACAACTCGCACCACCGTCTTCAGCGTGGATGGTCATCCGCTGGCCACCTTCTGCTTCACTGAGGACTTGAAGGCCGATGCGGCGGAAGAGCTGGCGTGGTTGCACGCGAAGGGCTATGAAATTCATTTGCTCAGCGGAGACTCGCCTGCCAAGGTCCAGGCTGTGGCTACCGCCCTGGGCATCCCATCCGATAGAGCCGTGGGCGGTCTGACGCCGGAGGACAAGGCCGCGCGGGTGAGACAGCTGGACCGGCGGGACAGTCTGATGGTCGGTGACGGGCTGAACGACAGTCCCAGCTTCGCGGCGGCTTACTGCGCCGCCACGCCGGCAGTGGACCGACCGGTCTTGCCGGGCAAGGCGGATTTCTACTTTCTCGGCGACGGCATATCCGCCTTGCGACGCGCACTCATGAGTGCCATCCGCCTGCGGAGGGTAGTACGGGACAACCTGATACTGGCCATCTTCTACAATCTGATCGCCGTCTCACTCTGCTTTGCCGGCCTCGTCACGCCGGTCGTGGCGGCCGTGCTCATGCCTCTGAGCTCCGTGAGCGTCGTGGCTTTGACCGCGTTCCGGTTGAGTGAGAGGAGGTTGGCATGGATGTCGTGATCCTGCTCGTATTCGTCAGCCTGGTCCTGGTAGTCGGCGCCTTGCTGTTCTTCATCTCACGCCTGAAGGATGGCGATTTCGAACACGGTGAGAGGTTGTCGCTTCTTCCCCTGGATGAAGAAGAGACCTCCGGAGTCAGCACGCACCGCACGAGGGATAGTCACAGCGACAGCCACAGTGAAACCCGGAACAGAGATAAGGAGGATAGTTCGCCCCATGGAAGCCACACATGAGCCGATGCGCGAGGTCGTCTACAACGACGACGTGAGCCGCGCCTTCACTCTCGCCACCATCGTCTGGGGGGCCGTAGCCCTGCTGGTGGGCGTCATCATCGCCACCCAGCTCTCCTTCTGGCAAGCGAACCTGAACAACTCCTGGCTGAGCTTCGGACGCTTACGCACCTTGCACACCAACGCGGCCATTTACGCCTTCGT
>CBDURX010000464.1:0-2843 GCA_965369485.1 uncultured bacterium
GGTGAGGTAACTCTCGCCCAAACCACCTCCATAATATACGGAATCTGAGCCAATTGTGAGAAATCGAGCCCGGGCGGGCTAAGACCGCAGATGGCGGCTTCCTGTCTGGCGGGGGGTCATTTATACAGGACTTTGGTGCTGCCCCAGGATACATTCTCAGTCGCTTTACCACCGCTGTTGGTCAGATCGACTATACCCCGGATCTGCCAGAACTGCACGTTTTCGCCGAGATATAGCGAGTCGCGACTTGTCACGTAGAACTCAGCCAACCCGTTGATGAGGATCGTGGTATCGCCAGGGCGGTGAAAGGCCATGTCGACTTCAAACCCGGCCCTCTGGGCGTCGGGAAAATCGGGGTGATCGGAAGGCGCCCAGGTAGAGCGCTGTTCCAGGCGGGAGAAGGTTATCTGGGATATGCCAGCCTCAACTTCTCCATCGGGCCGAAGATAGGGCGCCCCCGAGAAGATGTGCGTCATGCAAGCGATGTCGTCGTCTCGGTTCAGATGATCGAATGGTAGCCCCAGGTTTTCGATGTCGTCCCTTTGTAGGAAGAACTTGAACCCCTCGTGGAGAAGTTTGCCGTAGATGTCGATGTCCATTTCCTCGTGGGCAGTAATGAATAATTGTAAGAGGAGCTCCGGAGTACCCGGGAGGACCGCCGCCGGCTCCTCGGGTTCAGTCGGGTCGTCGCTGCTGCAGCCGGAGGTCAACAACAGAAAAGCACAAGCGACAGCCGGCCAGAGAATTCGGTGTCTACGCAGCATGATGCGCCTTTCAGCAAGGTGAACGGTCATCGGTACATTAATTTGAGAATACTCCAGGTGACGGGTTCGACCGGCTTGCCCCCAGATTCGGTGTGGTCTATTTGACCTCTGAGCCGCCAGTAGTCCTCGTGCACACCGTTGTGCAGTGAATCCTGTGGGACAGCGTACAGCTCAGTCATTCCCGCAACATGTAGCTTTGAATCCGCCTGCCTGTGGAACGAGATCTCGATCTCGAAAAGGGCACGCTGCGCGCTGGGGAAATCGGGGTGGGCCGATGGGTCCCAAAGTGCCAGTTGTTCCAGCAGGGGAAACGTGATGTCGGTGACAGCGCCCTCTCTGGTCCCGTCCGCAGCAACGTACGGCTCGCCAGAAAAGATATTGGTCATGCAGGCGAGATCCATCTCGCGGTCGAATATCTGGTAGGGGAGTTCGCAGGGGACGCCCGTACCAGGTGTGATGAATTTGAAATCCGGATGCAGGAGCGAACCGTACCCCTCAAGGTCGCGGTTCTGGTAAGCAGTCCGAAACGAGTCCAGCAAGGCCTCTTTGGTGAGAGGGAGCCCGAACGGCTCCGCAGTGGGGGGCTGTGTGGCGGAGTCTTCCTCACAACTCGCTGTCAGGAGGCAAGCAGTGCCAAGCAAGACGACAAGTAACATCTGATTTCTTGAACACATGTGTGCATTATAAGGGATCCGGCGACCGGAAATCAAATGGGGTGGAGGATCGGCCGCGTCCGGCCGGGGTTTGCATCGTTCTGCGGTTGCTCTTCAGTCGCACCACATCCCACCAGTCCTCCGTGGTCAATAAAGGGGAGCGGGGTTTGATGGTGGTGGGTGTGGGTGCGGGGCACTGAAAGGGGACGGGGTGTGGTCGGAGGCGTCAGAGTTCGCCATCGGATCACTCCGCCCTGTGGGATCCGCGACCATCAAACTTTCCGCAGCTTGGTTACAGTTGGAGCTTACATCACCTCGCTTACCCTGCCTACAAGGCTACAAAGATGCCCGCGGCGTTACCCGATTCGTCTGGTTCGCCCACACCAGGGCCAGCCCCCGGTAGATCATGTGCGCGAACTTGCTGTACGGCATGTACCACAAGATGAAGAAGACCAGCACCAGGTGGACGAAGTAGACCGGGTAGGCGATGGCCGGTATTCCCGCCAGCCGCAGCAGCCAGGTCAGCAAGCCCGTGCCTGCCACGAGCAAGATCATCCACAGGAACAGCTTGTCGGCGTAGCCGTCGGCCCCCACGTCATCTCTGTTCTGGAAACGCCGGACGATCATCGCCACGCTACCGATGACCATGGCCAAGCCGCTGCCCACTCCCAGCCACTTTATGGGGTTGGTGATGGCAATGCCGGGGAATTCCTGCCCCGAGTGCTGGTTCAGCCAGATGACCATGTAGATCAAGGCCAACCCCGCCGTGGCCGCCGCGCCCAGGAAGCCGAACAGGACCATCAGGTGGAACACGGTGCGCGGCTTGTTCTGCCCACACTTATTGAATCGCTTGTGAAGAATGATTTCCTGGACAGTCTTGATCGCCGCCGGCACGAAGCCAATCTGTGATGTCACCGGACTGTGCTCTTTCAGATTCTTGTAGTAACGCGTGAAGCCGATGGCGGCCAAGAGGAAGATCAGCAAGTTGCCGGCGAGGAACAACCCCTCCAGGATGCCGTGCTTCAGGAAGTGGTGGTACTTGACGAGATCGGCGCTGAACAGATGGCTGACGTTGTGACCCATACCCTCGCCCGCGCTCTGCTGGACGAAGAACATGATCAGCAGCACCAGGATCGGGAAGACGAACAACCCCAGCAGGGCATGGGGACTGGAGAGAGCCGCGCCCATGAAGGAAGGCACGGCGAAGGTGCGGTAGACCTGGGCCCGCACCGCCGCCAGCACGTCACCGGGGCGGGCGCCGCGGGGGCAGGTGGTCGTGCAATCGTTGCACTGGTAGCAGAGGAACACGTCAGGGTCGGCCAGGAGGCGGTCCTTCAGGCCCCAGGTGGCCCACAGCATCTCCTTGCGCGGGAAGGGATGGTCTGCGGGAGACAGCTCGCAGGTGATGGAGCAGGTGGCGCACTGG
>CBDURX010000465.1:0-2839 GCA_965369485.1 uncultured bacterium
CAGTAGCCGCAGGAAATTGTAGATTTCGGTCACGGTGCCCACGGTGGAACGTGGGCTGCTTCCGAGTCCCTTCTGATTGATGGCCAAGGAAGGAGATAAACCCTCGATTCGATCCACATCCGGTTTGGGCAGCTGATCCAGAAACTGGTGGGCGTAGCTGGAAAGGCTCTCGATATAGCGTCTCCGTCCTTCGGCATAGAGGGTGTCGAAGGCGAGGGACGATTTGCCGGAACCACTGGGACCGGTGATGACCACCAGCTTGCGCCGTGGCAGGCGCAGATCCAGGTTCTTGAGGTTGTGTACCCGAACACCCTTGACGACAATGTCTCCCGCGCCGAAGCTCGGGTCGGGCGAGGTTTTACTCCGGCGTCTCATGCGAACCAGGTCCCCGGTAGAAAGCGCAACGTTCGAGGCAAACGATCATGTTAACTTCGAATCTGTCCCGCCGTCAAGAACACTCGTTCCGTCCTGACTGGACTTCATCGCCGACGACGGCGGCGTTGCTGGTGCTGTTGACCATCCTGCTCCGTATCTGGCACATCCAGCACGGCCTGCCCGACTTCCTGGAAGAGGCCATCCCTTTCAAGAAGGCGCTGCAGATGTGGGGCTGGGAGAGTGGCCACACCGACCTGAATCCCCACTTTTTCAATTACCCCACCCTGTCGCTGTACTTGCACCTCTTCGTACAGAAGCTCCACTACGGCTTCGGCCTGCTGACACGGCAATTCACTGTGCCGGCCGACTACTGGCTGCAATACCAAATCGACCCGACTGCCCACGTCGTCCTGGCCCGCCTGGTGGGTGTCGCATGCGACGTTTGCTCCGTGCTGGGCGTCTGGTGGATCGGCGAGCGGCTATGCCGCGGGGTCGGCGTTCTGGCGGCTCTCCTGGTGGCCCTGGCGCCGACGATGTTGGAGACGGCTCGGTCCATTTACAGTGACAGCGTCATGGCTGCCCTTGCGGTCTGGGCCCTCGCGCTGCTGCTGGCTTACCTGCAGCACGGCGGGCGGCGGCGGTTGGCCACCGGAATTGTACTGATCGGCTTGGCCGCCGGCGCCAAGTACACGGCCGGTTTATTGGTACTACCGCTCGCCTGGGCGATGTGGATGAGGCACGGAAGGCGCGGCCTGCTGTGGTGGCCGGCGGCGGCCGCCGCCAGTTGCGCCGTTTTCCTGATATCCTCTCCATACGTGGTGCTGGATTTCCCGGCCTTCTGGCACGATTTCTCCTTCGAACGGATGCACATGGCGAAGGGGCACCTGGGCATCCTCGAACGGCACGGAGCGGAGTTCCAGCTGCGCACCTTGACCCACGACCTGGGCTGGCCGGCTTTGACCTGTCTTATTGTGGCAGGCGTTTTGACCATCCGCCGGCGGCGGGAGCGGATAGCGGTGGCCGTGGCGCTTTTATGGTGGGTGCTGTTGCCCCAAGCTTTGAGTGTGGCCCTGTTCCGCGCGGAGGCGGCGCGCTACCTGCTTGCCCTGTTGCCGGCCATCGCCCTTCTGGCCGCCTGGGGCGCCCTCTCCCTGGTCTCGGAGGTGAGTGCCGGACGAAGGCGGCAGGCAGCGACCGTCGTCCTGGTGGCGCTCTTGATCCTGCCGGCGGCCTGGTCTGGCCTACGCGCAGCACTCCTTGGTCGGATATCGACCCAACAACTCGCCCGCTACTGGTGCGAGGAACAGTTGTCCGCCGCTGACATCATCGTCCAGGAACCCTACGGAGCCACGCTGCGCAGCATCTTCGCAATCCAGCGCATCCGCAGCAATTCCTTCTTCCCCGTCGCCGACGAAGAGCTGCGCGAACGTTTCCTCGCTGCACCGCTCTACCACGCCGTGAGCTTGCCCCTGACCGTCAGCGGGCAGTTCAGGGTCACGGTCCGATCTCGGGTGGGTGATCCAGTGGAACTGACCGTGTTCGAGCACGCCACGGAATTGAACCAGGTCTTTTATGCACCCGCCCTCTTCCACGGGGTGGACTACTTCGTCACAAGCGGAGGCGTGCGCCAGCGCTACGAAAAAAACGCCGCGCGCTACCAGCGCCAGATCCGCTTCTACCGCCTGCTCGACAGCTACGCCGTGGTGGCGGCCCATTTCCGCACGGGTGGGACCACCTACGGCCCCGAAATGAAGATCTACCGCCTCGACGAACGTTTCCAGGAAATGCTGGCGCAGACCGCACCTACCCTCGATGTTTACTGGTGGGCGAGGGCCGTTCCCCAGGCCTTTCGCATCCAGATGGACGAGTTGCTCGTGGCGTCGGACAAGGGCAGTGGAGGCGCGATCCGCCGGTCTGACGGCCGGCCGGCCCACTGGGTACTCAGCCTGGAAGAGCCCTTCGATGGGTACATACTACCCTTTCTTTTTCAGATGACCCATCACCTGACAGAGACGGAACGCTACGCTGCGGGGCGACGCCTCGCCGCGGCCATGCTGGCCATGCGTCCCGACCTGGAACTGGCATGCATGATGTACAGCATGTGCGCCACAGAGATGGGTGACTGGGATCAGGCTCGCCGCGCGGTCATGAACTCCCTGAAACTCCTGACACAATGGGGTCGAAGTTCCCCCCAGCTCCGGTTCGAACTGGTGCGCATCCTCACTTACCTGGGAGAAACGGAAGCCGCCCGCGAGGAGCTGGAACTCCTGCTGCAGACGGCTCCCCCGCACAGCGAGATCGCGACTGCGGCCAGCCGGCTCCTGGCTGGCCTGGCGCCGGACGGCATGGCCGTACAACCCTGACCAGAGCGAGCCTGCCGCCAGACCACCCCGGTACACACCCAACCGGTCGAGGCGGGCCTACCCCCCAGCGGACGTGAGATTCTGCCAGGCCTGGCGCTCAC
>CBDURX010000466.1:0-2827 GCA_965369485.1 uncultured bacterium
GGCGACCTTGTTCACTATCGGCAGTATGGCGCGCTACAACGAAATGACAGCTCTCTTCGCCTCCGGCCACTCCCTGCTGCAGGTGACCAGCCCTCTGCTGGGTGTGGCACTGATGACAGCCGTCCTCTCCCTCGCTTGGCGCGAGTATGTTCTGCCTCAAGCCAACCTGGCACGCTCGAGAGTCTGGGACATCGAGATCCACAAGCGGCCAGAGAAGATCCGCCCCACGAAGAACATTGCGGTGATCGGCGAGGACGGGCGCATCTACTACGCGCGTTCCTTCAACCCCACCACCAACGTGGCTACCGGCTTAAGGGTGGTGCAGATCGCGGGGGCCCAGGTCGCCGAGCGGATCGACGCCGCCCAGGCCCAGTGGACCGGCGAATCCTGGCTGCTGAGCAACGGGACCCGCCGCATATTCGAGGCAGACCGTGAGATAGTCCACCCCTTCGAGGAACTGGATGCATCTGATCTTTCCCTGACCCCGGAGACCCTCTACCGGGACCGGGTCGATCCCGACGACATGACCATCCGCCAGTTACGGCGCCACATCGACCTCATCCGCAAGAGTGGTGGTGACGCCACCACCAGCGAGGTGGACATCCAGTTCATGCTGGCTTTTCCGTCAGTACACCTCATCGTTGTGTTCATGGGGATTCTGCTGGCTTCTGGACCACGGAAGACAACTGTCGCCTCCGGCTTCGGGTTGACCGTCATGATCAGCTTCGGCTACTATTTCCTGATGAATTTCGGTCGCGCTCTGGGCCACAGCGACTCTCTGCCACCGCTGGTGGCCGGCTGGGGTGGTAATGTCATCTACGGCTTGGCCTGCTGGGTTCTCTACCTGCGGGCCCGCCGCTGATAGGTTTCCCTGGACTCCTTGCTTCTACCGGCCTAGCTTTATACATTGATGGGGCCATTCAGCGGCCCTGCCACCTCTTTTCACATGCGGAACCGGCCCTACCCCTTTCCGTCGACGGAGCCAGATATACTCATGAGAAAACTCGGCTTATGTCTGTTTCTGGCCGCTTTGACCGCGGTTGTGTTTGTCGGCTGCAGCGAAGACAACAAGATCCCTTATTTCACCCTGCTCCACGCCAGCAGCGAATGCGGTGTCGCCCCGCTCACCATCGAGTTCAAGGCCTCAGCCACCGGTGGCAACCCCTTCTATCACCCCACGGGGTGCAACAACTGGCTCGAAATCACATGTGACTTCGACGACGGCGAAGCGACAGCCG
Organism: uncultured bacterium; assembly: GCA_965369485.1. Classification (GTDB taxonomy): domain Bacteria; phylum Krumholzibacteriota; class Krumholzibacteriia; order LZORAL124-64-63; family LZORAL124-64-63; genus CBDURX01. The sequence goes on from CBDURX010000466.1 coordinate 1,239, forward strand.
CAGGCAGCATCGTCTACCACACGTTCAACGAGCCCGGTCTCTATCATGTGGTAGTCCAGGCCAAGGACAAGGATGGAGACCTATCCGATCCGGATGGAGAATACTTCATCGACGTCCGGGAGGACACGCTGGCCATTCAAGCCGCAGCGCTTTTGGACACCACGGTCGTGACAGAAGCTTTCACCTGCGAGGAGATCCAATTCAACGTCGTGGCTAATTCTTGCGGGTTCGACCCCGAGACCGGTGACTATTTCCGCTTCATCTACAATTGGGACATGGACGACGACGACGGTACCATCCACACCGGTCGCTCCCCCCTGCACACCTACGGCTTCGACGAGGCTGGACAGCATACGGTGGTGTTACGCCTGGTAGACCCTTCCAAGTCCACCACGCGAATCGACACCGTTCGCATCGACATCATTTCCGGCGAGTCGGATCTCGAGGTGACCAAGAGTGTCGACAACGCCACTCCGAATGAGGCAGAGACGATCAACTACAGAATCCTGGTCGCCAACAACGGTCCGGACGACTGTTACGGCATCGCTATCAGGGACATACTCCCCTCCCGTGTCACTTACGTTTCCGACAACCCATCGAAAGGCGATTACGATCCCGAGAGCGGCATCTGGGAGATCGGCCGCCTACTCACAGGACGGGACGTGGTCTTGACCATCACGGCCAACGTCGATGCCGGGACCAGCGGCACAACCATCACCAACAGAGCTGCCGTGTACGCCAGCAGCCGCTGCGACCTCAACCCAGACAACGACAGCTCCGACGCGGTAATAGTAGTCCAGTAGATATCTTTTCCTTGCCAGCAAAGGAGACGGCGGAGCGTGAGCCCCGCCGTCGTTCCATACTACCCTCGCGCAAAGCTGCTAGCCGACCGCGGCTTGCAGTGCCGTCACCTTGTCCGCCTTCTCCCAGGTGAAGTCAGTCTCTTCCCGCCCGAAGTGGCCGTAAGCAGCGGTCGGCTGGAAGATACCGCGGTTGAGGTTGAGATAATCGATGATCCCCTGCGGTGTCAGATCGAACACCTCGGCCACTGCGGTAGTGATCTGGGAGTCGGGCAGTTTACCCGTCCCGTAGGTGTCGATGTTTATAGACACCGGTACCGACACTCCGATGGCGTAGGCGACTTGAACCTGGCAGCGGTCCGCCAGGTCCGCTGCCACAATGTTCTGGGCTACATGGCGCGCCGCGTATGAGGCCGAGCGGTCCACCTTGGTGGGATCCTTGCCCGAGAAGCAGCCGCCGCCATGGCAGGCCGAACCACCGTAGGTGTCGACGATGATCTTGCGGCCCGTCAGCCCACAATCTCCCAGAGGACCTCCCGTCACGAACCGGCCGGTGGGATTGATGTGGTGCTTGTAACCGTTGTGCTCCACGGGAAACGCGGCGAGCACCGGCCGGATCACCTCCGCCAGAATGCCTTCGTGCAGATCCGCCTCCGACACGCCGGGATCGTGCTGAGTGGACACCACGAGGGTGTCCACCGCCACGGGATTATCACCCTCATAGACCACGGTTCGCTGGGTCTTGCCGTCGGGTCGAACCCAGGACAGCACACCCTCCTTGCGCACGGC
>CBDURX010000467.1:0-2810 GCA_965369485.1 uncultured bacterium
GGCTGCCTCATCTCTCTGGACCAGCATTGCGGTGTCGGCCGGGGGCGAAGAGGAGGAGCAGGACGAGACAGTCTCCTTTATCTTGGCCTTTACCCTGATCATGATCATCTACTTCATGGTGATCATGTACGGCAGTCACACCTTGACCGCCGTGATCGAGGAGAAGTCCAGCCGGATCGTCGAGGTGCTTCTGGCCAGTATCTCTCCGGGTAACCTCATGTTCGGAAAGGTTATCGGGATTGGCCTGGCCGGCCTGACCCAGTTCGCCATCTGGACCGGCACCATCCTGCTACTCTCCATGCAGGGTATTAACATAGGGGACTTCAATTTCGACATTACTTTCCTGTCGCCGGTCATACTGATCTCCTTCATCATGTTCTTCATACTCGGTTTTTTCCTCTACGCCACCCTCTACGCCGGTGTGGGCGCCATGTGCAACACGGTGCAGGATTCTCAGCAGTTCCACACACCCATCGTGATGGGGTTGGTGTTCCCCATGCTCATGCTCGGTTTCGTCTTGCGCGCACCGGAATCCACACCCTCGGTGATCCTGAGTCTGGTCCCCATCTTCTCGCCGGTGTTGATGTTCATGCGGGTCTGCGTGCAGACACCTCCGTTCTGGCAGATCGCTCTCTCCTGGTTGTTGTTAGCCCTTGCGATCTGGGGGGCCTCCCGCCTGGCAGGCAAGCTGTTCCGGCTGGGGATCCTGATGCACGGAACCTCACCCACCTGGGTTACCCTCGTCCGCGCTCTGAAGAGCTGATCCGAATTTCAGGGTGATCGACCGGGCGGCCGATCGTTGTCGCCAGCACTGCACTGCCGGACCTTATATCGATCCCACACCCTTCCCCACCAGGAGAGGGGGATCCCGGCCATGATGGCCTCCGCGGTGGCTCGGTGCCCTGCCGCGTTCCAGTGGGTGTCCTGCGGAAGATAGAGTGGCTCGCCCCGTTGTGTTTCCTGCAGCGCTTTCTTCAGATCCACGCGTGGCAGGCCGTATGCGGCGGCGACACGAGCGACGAGATGGCGCGGTTTGTCGGCTGTGAAGTTGAACAATCGCTTGCCTGGACCACTGGGTCGCACCTCACTGGCGCGTGGCACTACCACCAGTGCCAAAGGCAAGCTGTCCGCCTGGCAGGTGGTGGCCAGCTGCCGCAGGGATCGTTCGCTCAAGGCGAGGGCCCGGTCGCTGGCGTTGGCCAGATGCAGCTGGATGTTGAAACTGCGCACATCCACGAGAGTCAGCAGGCGGCTGCTTCGGATCAGGCGGGATAGCAGTGCGCGAGGATCTCGCACCTGATAAGAGTACTCGGCCAAACGGTCGGGTGTGTAGCGGGCCAACCGCAATTCGTCTACGGGGTCGTTGGCCAGGCTGAAGGTAGCCACCACGGCATCGAGGGATAGCTCGGTGCGCAAGCGGGATAACAATTGCAATTGTTGGTAAACCGCGTAGCCAGGGATCCCGGCATTGATCACCTCGAACTTCAGGCTGGGAAAGCGTTCCTGCAACATGGTCTGGAGCAGATGGGGAAAGGCTTCTGTGGCGCGGACACCCCAACCAAAGGCGTATGAGTCGCCCAGGACCAGGATACGAACCGCCGCCGTCGCGGGTTCGAGGTTGCGGTGGCGCAAGCCGTACTGGTTGGTCGTGACCGGCGTGACGTGAGTGCCGCTCTTGAAGATGCCCTGGCTGTCGGGTGGGAAGATCCAGCCCAGCAGAGAATCGTGGTCGCACTGGAGGTAGGCCGACTCCCGAGACGAGGCATCACCTTTTTGGGCAGGCCACCCAGCTAGGCGCAACACAGCCTCGACGAGAAGCATCAGGACGAGGATCGACGCTAAGGTGAGGGCGATCCTGGGCAGCAAGCGGCGGATCATACCGCTCAACGCGACGACGGCTCTGCTGCGTTCCTTGCTCACTCCACGATCACCAAGCTGAAGGAGTCGCCCGGCTGGATTCGGTCCACCACATCCATACCATCGGTCACCTGGCCGAATACGGTGTAACGGCCGTTCAGGTGGGGTTGGGGGGAGTGTGTCACGAAGAACTGGCTGCCACCGGTATCCTTCCCACTGTGTGCGATACCTACAACACCCCGCTCGTAAGGCAATCGGCTCCACTCGCTGCGGATCGTGTAGCCGGGACCCCCCCACCCGTCCCCGCGCGGGTCGCCCCCCTGAATAACGAAGTCCGGTACGACACGGTGGAAGATCAGCTCATCGTAGAATCCCTGGCGGATCAAGGCCAGGAAACTGGCGCAACAGTTGGGAGCGTGCTTGCCGTCCAGCTCGATCACGAATACTCCCCTGGCAGTGACGCAACGTACCGTGGGCGCGTCGAATGCAACCTGCAGTGGCAGCTGCTTAAAGTCACGGTGGTGGGCGGGGAGCGTAGCTCTCAGGCTGGCCGCGCTGGGGATCAGGTTTTCCGGTAGCAGACCACTGTTTACGGCCACTTCCCGTCCTTTCAGGCGTATGCGGAGGTCCTCCACGTCGAAGGCGTGTTGCAGCAGGGCGGCTGTACGCTCCAGATGACGCGGGCTCACCGCTACCATGTCCAGCAGCAGGGAATCCTCGCGGGCCGATTTCAGGAGAGTGCCGACTGTGTCTGGGGAGGATCCTTCTACCGCCGTTGACCCGGGGCGCAGGAGCGTGTCCCTCAGATCCAGCATGGCTCCGTTCTCTTGCAATTCGTGGAATTGAGTGTCCAGCCCATCCAGGACCGCCAACTGGATGTCCAGTCGGCCCTCGCCGGCCGCATCTGCGAAGGCCGTCAGCATAGTGTCCAGAGTCAGACCGCAAGGAAAATA
>CBDURX010000468.1:0-2808 GCA_965369485.1 uncultured bacterium
CTTTAAGGCGGCGGTACTTGAGATGCATGACTTTCCCTCGGCCTCGGTGTACTGGTGCCGTGGCAGCGCCGTCATGACGAACACGCCAACAATATGCCCTAATTGCCACCGCGGGGCCAGCAGCGATCAAAACGGCGCCGGATCTGGGAGAAGTCGGGCTCGAGCAGGAGGTTGAAGCCATCCAGGCCGAGTCCAGCCAGGCCCTGGCGGACAGCCTGCTCCAGCGGCAGGGCATCGCCTGGGTGCCTGCCGAGTCCCACCAAGGCCTCACCCAGACGCATGCGGGTGGCCGCAGGACAGTCTCGCGCCACCATCACCACAATGTCCGGTAAGGGGGCAGTCAACTCCTCGACTCCCCAAACCTTCGGGTCGAGCAACCCCGCGGCCTCGAAACGATCCACGGCCAGTTCCCGCACCACGGCGTAGTCGAAGCAGTCCAGCCGCAAGGCATGCAGCACCGGAGCGTGGTCGTAAGGGTCCGGACCGAAAGTCAACTGCTGACGCCAGGAGACTGTCTCGCCTCCACTCGACACCAGGGTTCCCTGTCGGCACACCACCCCGCAACCGGCCAGGGAGAGGGAATCGCCCAGGATCGTACGTTGCGGGGCGGTGATCCAAGGCTCGGACTGCGATCCCGCCTCCCGGCGGTAGACGAGCACGCTACGTGGACGCAAGTTATTGGGGGCTTGCCGCCGCCCCAAAGCCAGGGCGACGTACTGATCTGCCGGCAGAGCAAAGGCCACGCCGTCGGGGCAGAGAACCAGGTCTATCTCCTCCCAGAGCGGGCGGTTCGCGTCCGTCAAGGCGGAAACGCACTGCAGCCGCAAGGGTTGCTGTCCAACCTCGTTCAACCACCGTGTCAGTGGCCCGTAACAGGACTCGCCACGAACCTGCGACAAGGGATCCACGACCAGAAAAACGGCCTCCGTCCCGCGCTGCCGGGAACGTGGTACCAGAAGGGCGGCAAGGGCCAGAATCACGATGATGGCGGCAGCTATTACAGTAGCTGGAGGAAGGGGACGAGAACCGGATGGCACAGTCCCGACGCTGGCATCCTCGTTCATGGCTGGTCCGATTCCTCCACCGCCTGATTGACCTCGCCGATTATGGCCATGAAGGTCTCCGGTTCGATGGACACGAAGGACAGGCAGGTGGGCAGATCCACTTGTCCCCGCAGGTGATGAATTCCCTCGGATAGGCCGCTCAGGGAGAGGGTCACGGCGATGCGGGCGGGTACTACCGCGCGGATGGAATCGGCAGGGCCGCTGAGCACCAGGTCGGCGACAGGTGGAAAGACGGTCACCTCCGGCTGGTCGGCGTCGACAAGGGCCACCACGGGGATGTTGGCAAAAGTACGCGCTTCGACCGCCGCGACCAGGATGTGGACCGCCACTTTATCCACCATCGGCGTCAAGTACTCGTGCGGCGATACCAGACGCTCCACTCGCGTGGTGCTTTCCCGCAAGTGTTCCAGTGAGACAGGCTCCGTCTCGACACGTTCGTTCCCTCCGAAGAACCGGGAAGGTCCCACCAGAGCCACCGAGTCCGGCGTGGCCGCCGGCGGTATCAACAGTTGGTATCCCTCCGGCAGACGTCCGGTGGTGACCACAGACACCGGTACAAACCGGTTCACCTCTTCATCGATGCGCAGCCGCAAGCGGACGGCGGGCACCACGGCGAGCACGTCCAGGTCCGAGCGGACGTCGTTGATGGTGATCTCACGCTGCAACATCGGGCCCGGCTCTTCGCCACCCAGATCCACGACCACGCTCCCGGCTTGCTTGTTGAAGTAGAGATGGGCCAGCAGACGCAACTTGCTGCCGCGCAACCGCACATCAACTACCGCCGGCATCTCGTTGCCGGCCCGCGTGTACCCATCGGCGAGATTGTCCAGTTGCAACGGCAGAGCGAGGGTCTGCTCGATCTCGTGATTCGAGGCAACCTGGATCCAGATCACCAAGGAGATGATCAGGCAACCCAGTTTCAGTCCCAGACGGTTCATACGTGATCAGTCCATATGGGGAAGACGCAGTTCCTGGCCGATCCTCAGACTGCTCGAACGCAGATTGTTCTGCTGACGAATCTCGGTGACGGTCGTGCCATAACGCCGCGCCAGCTTCCAGAGCGAGTCGCCGCTGCGCACTTGGTAAGTTTGGGACCAGCCGAGGCCCGGAGTGAGGAGTGCCAGAGCCGCTTGGTCGTCCCGGTAGCTGAGGACGCCCGCCACGAGCGACGCAGCCAGACGCCTTTGTCCCGACCAGGCGGCCAGGAGCTTCCGATCCTGACTGTTGGAAAGGTAGGCCAGTTCCACCAGAGCCGAGGGCATGGCCAGGTGGCAAAGAACCTGAAACCGGGCCTGTTTCACACGACGGGTGCCGACTACGCCCATATGGTCCGTGGCCATCAGGATGTGCTCGGCCAACCGGCTGGAGTTGTACAGAATCCGTGTCATGTGCAAATCCATCAGGATCGTGATGACCGAGTCGCTCTCCCGCCCGTCTGGCGCGAGGCCCACCATGTCGGCTGCGTTCTCCTTGTTGGCCAGTTCACGGGCTTCCCGATCCGTGGCCCCCTTCAAGGAGAGGAAGTAGACCTCCATGCCGGCAGTGGATCGCTTGGGGTGGGTGTTGGCGTGGACGGAGATGAACAGGTCACCCTCCTTTTCCTGGGCGATCTGTACCCGCTGTGCAAGGCTGAGGAAATAATCCCTTTCCCGTGTCAAAACCGCATGGTAACCCGGGATCTGATTGAACAGGCGCGCGGCTTCACGGGCGACGGTCAGGACCACTTCCTTTTCCTTGGTCCCGT
>CBDURX010000469.1:0-2804 GCA_965369485.1 uncultured bacterium
CCAGCTCGTCCAGGTCCAGGCGTGCCACCTCGAAATTCAGCTCCAGTTCCGGCACGGGCAGGAGCTTGGTGGCCCGGCCCGTCACCGCCCCCCGCACGGTGGGGTGAACAACATCTTCGCACGAGAAGGTGGCCGTGCGCAGATCGCTGGCGAAGGTGACCCTACGCACCCGCCAAGGCTCCCCCGGCATGGCTCCCGCTACGGCCAGGTCGGTCAGGCCTCCCGTGATCGCCACACCTCTCAGATGTCCCGCAGCCACCAGGTCCTGCCACGCCACCGCATCCGCTAAAGGAGGCGGGGCTGGTATATCCACCTCGGCGCGGCACTGGAAGCGGCCAGCCAGGCGTACTCGGCCGGCGATGCGGGGATCCGCCTCATCCGCGGGCGGGGCAGGCAACCAGCCATTCAACGCAGTCAAGTCACCCTCACCCTGCAAGCTGGCGCGTAACGCGCCCGCCGCGCCCGGCAAGGGAGCGGTCAGGTTCCCGGTGATCTTCATATTGCCATCCACGTCTTGCAGATGGAAATTCTCCACGCGCAATTCGCCCTGGGCCAGGCCGATCGTCGCACCGAGCACGACCTCGCTTGGCAGGTCGGGGGGATGCAGTCGGACCTCGGTGAGCTTGCCAGTCACCGCAAGGTGTGACGAGACGACCTCCGGTGTCACATCAGACGGTAACGGCCAGGGCAGCTGTAACAGTTTGCCACCCAGGTCCAGACTCCCTCCCTTGACCGACTCGGTGGCCGACCAGGCTTCCAGATCTCCCAGGGAAGCTGACGCCACGCTGGTCAAGTCAGCCACAAGATCCGGCAGTGACACGCGGAGCAGGCTCCAGGAACCATTCAGATGAGAGACACCCCGCACCGGCTGCATCAGTTCCAGTTCGGCCGTGAAACTCAGGTGCCGCCAGGTAAGCTCTTCCACCCTGATCACGACACGGTCCACCGTGGACGGTGCAGACAGGACTCCACTCAGCCGTAACTCCTCGAGCAGTATGGGAGGAGAGTCGCCGAACCCCCTCAGGGTGAGGCTCTTCAGGCGTGTCGTCACTGCTAGTTCCGAACTCGTGGTTTCCGTGGGAGGCGGCAACCCGTACTGGAAGGATGTGAGCCGTTCGAGCAGCAACTGCAGGTCTACAGCTGTCACATCCTGGTTCCAGCCGGACAGTTCAACTTCCCGCCCGGTACCGGACTCGCGCCATAGAACCGAGCCGTCTCGGATCTCCACACCGGCCACGGCCAGCTCCCAGGCCGTGAACTCGACTGCTCCGCCAGCCTGGGCAGTGGACTCAGGTCGGCGTCCAGTGATCCGCGCCGAGCCCTCCTCACCCACCGCCGATTCCGGCAAAGTAACCAGTTCGAGGTGGGGTCCCACCAACCGGACAGAACCGATCTCGATCCTCTTCTTCAACAGCGGCCGGAGGGCCAGGTCCACTTCGAGGCGGTCGACCCGTCCCCGGAAGGATTCGATGTTGTCGGACGCCGACTGGCTGCGTTCCTGGTCCGTTGGTTGTCCCGCCAGAGCCAGATCCCGGCCTGTACCCTCGAAGGCGCCCTTGGCGACTACCACCTTCAGACGCGGCCAGAAGGCGACCTTCGCTTCTCCGAAGGTGACATCGACACCGGAATTGGCCTTGATCTGGGCGATGATCAGATCCCGCACCTTGTCCGCGGGCACGAGGCTGCGCACCACCAAGACCAGAACGACACAAACGACCACGATCGCCAGAGCAAACCGAACGGAACGGCGACGGAAAAGAGAAGCCATGAGTCATCCTCTCCTGAATAATCCGGGGTTAACCATGCGATTTAGCCCGTTTCCCTGATGCGTCCTCCCCCGAGGACCTGCTCTGCCTGGTACAGTACCAGGGACTGACCAGGCGCCACTCCCTGGACCGGTTCGGACAGCTCCACGACAATACGATCGGCGGTTCGTTGCCAGCTCGCCACTGCGGCCCCGCTGTGACGGTGCCGGATGCGAGCGACGGGAACACTGCCGTTATCGCAGACGGGAATCGTCGCGGGGAATTCGGCAATGGCCGCCACGAAGCTGTCGCACGTGATACGCTGCACGGCCAGTTCCCGTTCCGGGCCGACCACGAGACGGTTCCTCTCCTTCTCGATATCCAGCACGTAATACGGTTCGCCGCCGCCGATGCCCAGACCACGCCGCTGGCCCACGGTATAGTACACCAGCCCCTTGTGTCGCCCCAGGATCTCGCCGCGACGATCCACGATATCACCCGGTGTCGTCGCCGCGGGCGTGTCGAACAGGAAGGAGCGGTCGCCGGTGGGTACGAAGCAGATCTCCTGGCTCTCGTGCTTGCTGGCCACCGGCAGGGACAGGGCGCGAGCCGCCCGGCGCACCTCCTCCTTGCGGTACCAGCCGAGCGGGAAAACCATGCGGGGAAAGAGGCGCCGGTCGATACGGTAGAGGAAATAAGCTTGATCTTTCTCCGTGTCGATGCCGCGCAGCAGCCGCAACTCCCCCTCCCGGCGTTCGAGGCGGGCGTAATGACCTGTGGCTACCAGGTCGAGGCCGAGCTGGTCCGCGAGACGGACCAGCTCGGGGAAGCGCACCGTGGCATTGCAGCTCAGACAGGGATTGGGGGTCCGGCCCGTGGCGTATTCCCGCACGAAGGGCTCGATGACCTTTTGCTGGAAGAGGGCGGTTACATCGGTGACCCAGTGCTTGGCTCCGAAGCGGTGGGCGATACCGCGGGCGTCTTCAATGGCTTCCAGGGAGCAACACGACCGGTCGGAAAACGCAGTGTCCTCGCCATAGCAGAAATTCTTGAAGGTGA
>CBDURX010000470.1:0-2803 GCA_965369485.1 uncultured bacterium
GGTTCAAGGGGCCAGATCCGGTCCATGTGCTCGGTGACAGTCTGTTCGGCCTGCAACAGGTCCCTCAGGTTGATACCTTCGAGCAGGCGAGTGACCTGACCTTGCAGGTGCCGCCATACGGAACGCAGGCCACAGTCGGACAGGCGTGGACAATCTGCGGCCGACTCCGGTGTGGTGATGCAGTGATGGTGGGGTGCGGGCTCGCCGCCCAGCGCTCGCAACACGTCGGCTGCAGAAATTCGCTCAGCCGGTGCCGCCAGACCGTAACCCCCGTTGCGCCCCCGCACGGCGGCCACAACACCGCCGCGGCGCAACTGGCCCAGGAGCTTGGCTACCGTGGGTTCCGGCAGACTTTCCATGGCCGCCAGTTCACCCAGCGTGTGCTGCTGACCACTGCCGGCGAGGCGCATGGTCAACCGCAGAGCCTGTTCCTCTGCCTTGGTGATTCTGAGCATCTTTCCACTCCGAACTCGAACAGCTACATTCTTGGCGGTTGCGAAGCGCTCAGTCATTGCGTGCCACCGCTCCATGCCAACCCGGTTCGCCAACATGTTAATATCTAGACTAAATTTGTCAAGATTAAAAATGGAGTATTTTAGTATAATATTAAATCTGTTGATATTATTTGGCTTAGGTAATATTAAATATTGATTATCATTTTTCGCCGACAGCGAAACCTAAGGAGAGTTGAAAAGCGACAACCCGGTGTTAGTTTGGGGGAACCTTCACGTCGTTTGATGGTCGGTGAGCCCGGCCCGGCTCGTTCAAGGAGTCCACGTTTCATGGCGGCTGAACTGAATGCCACGGTCACCAAGTTCGAGCTCATCAACCACGGGCTGCTGGTCTTGCGGGTGGAGCCCGATGCGGACATCCCCTCTTTCAAGCCAGGTCAGTACACCGTGCTGGGATTGCCGGGGACGGCTGAGCGCGTGGACTATGCCGAGCCCGAGGAACCGTTGTCGGCCCCGGAAAAATTGATCAAGAGGGCTTACAGTATCTCCTCCTCCAGCAAGCACGGCAAGTACTACGAGTTTTACGTGGCCCTGGTCTTCACCGGCGCTTTGACGCCACGCCTGTTCGCGCTGAACGAGGGAGACCGTGTCTGGATCGGCAAGAAAGCCGTCGGCATGTTCACCCTGGACGACGCACCGGCGGGCCACGACATCATCTTCGTGGCCACCGGTACCGGACTGGCGCCTTACATATCCATGCTGCGTTCAGGTTACGATTTCGAGGACGGGCACAAAACTCTCATCGTCCACGCCGCGAAGGTGTCGTGGGACCTGGGCTACCTGCGCGAGTTGACCGGCATGGCCAGCCGCTACGTCAACCTGCACTACCTGCCCATCATCGACGAGATCGACCGCGATCCGGAGTGGCCGGGCAAGGTCGGCTTCATCTACGAGTACTTCAACGACGGCACTGTCGAGGCCCTGCTGGGCCACAAATGGGAACCGGAGAGAACCAGCGTCTTCCTGTGTGGCAATCCCCTCATGATCCAGGGCATGGAAAAGAAGCTCACCGCGGAAGGCTTCAAACTCCACAGCCGCAAGGAGCCTGGCAACATCTTCGTCGAAAAGTACTGGGAGGACTAGATCAGATTATTCACCAATGGCCACTTGCGGCGGTGATACAGTGCCGACTCGGGTGCAACCATTCCCCGGGGATCAGTCTTCGTCGTCATCCGGGTTAGGCACTGAGATTTCCTCGAGCAAGAATTCGCCGAAGAGGCGGGCTCCCGTGTTCAATATCTCACGGTACTGCCTGCTGCGCGTGACGGTTTCCCAGTACGGCTTCAGTTCCGCGTGGCGCTCCCTCAGACGCATTTCGTACAGAGCCATCAGAACCGCGAAGGAAGTGTCGCGGTCGGCCTTCCTCAGCAACACCGAGACCGTGGCCGACTCGAACAGGGACGAGGCTATACTGTCTGCTAGTTCTGGGACCAGGAGACGCGCTGTCTCCTGCTGGATGTGCAGTTGCCAGGCTGCATTCCACCAGGCGGACTCTGACCGCCAGGTCTCGGGGAACTCCTCCTCCGGCTTTCGTTCTGCCTCGCTGGGCGGTGGCGTGTCGGACTCGATGACCGGCACCGGCATGATGAACAACGGTTCACGGGGCCGTACCGGCTCTGCCTGTAAGGCGCGAAAGGTCAAGGGCGAGAAAAAGGCTTCAATCCAGCTTTCGGGTGTGGCGAAGCAGAACCACAGCAACAGGACCATGGCCAGACCAGTACATACGGGCCATCGCCAGGGAGACTCGGCTCGAGATGACCTCAAAACGTTCTCCTCGGTCCCGTCCTCGGTTGCCATGGTCCGGATTATTCATTGCGGACCGTAGCATCCTCGCGAACAGCGACCTGGCCAGGATCATCACTGTTTGATCTTTCGAATCGCTGAGGTTGGGCACCCAACCTCAGCGGAATCATACATAAGAAGAGGCGGGGCGTTACAAGTGTAGCACCCCGCCGTCCTTCGCACCGAGCACGGGTCAATCAGCGTAGCAGTGCCAGGAAAACCCCGGCCGCCACGGCCGATCCGATCACTCCCGCCACGTTGGGCCCCATGGCGGCCATGAGCAGGTTGACCTTCCCGTCGGTCTCCTGGGACACGAAGTTCTGTACCACGCGCGCAGACATGGGTACCGCCGAGACACCGGCTGCTCCGATGCACGGATTGATCTTACTCGATTGGGGCAGGAACAGGTTCAGAAGCTTGGCGAACAAGACGCCACCGGCGGTGCTGAAACAGAAGGCCACGGCCCCCAGGATCAGGATGAAAAGAGTCTGGGAGCTCAGAAAGCTGAA
>CBDURX010000471.1:0-2794 GCA_965369485.1 uncultured bacterium
GGTCGAAACGGGAGTCGACGATGTCCGCCGTCACCTGGACCAACGGCTGCCGGGATGTACCGGAGAGGTGTACCTCGGCGGTGACGCCGCCGTTGACACGCATGCTGTCGGGCAGGAAGGGATTGACCAGTCCCAGGTCGAATCGGTACAGCAGCAGACTGCCGGACATGGTTGTGCCGCGACTGTCCAGGTCCCGCAGTGTCAACTCCCCGTACTCGGAGGCGAAGCGGAACTTCGGCAAGGTCACGCCGTCCGGACCGACGCGCAGGAGTGTCGGTTCCGGCATGCGCCAGTGATTGTGCTCCAGGTCCACTGCCAGCTCGCCGATGTGCAACACGACCGTACTGTCGACGAAATCGGCCTGCCCTCTGAACACCACGACCGTATCGCCTCGCACGGATCGGAATGAATCCACCCGAGCAGCCGCGGCCGAGACCGTCCCGCCCACCCGAAAGCTGCCCAAGGGAACATCACCGACCGTCAATCCCTCGCCTTGCACGCGGAGACTGATTTGCTGATCGCCCAGTACGTCCGCCACGATCACGTCTGCCTGGGCAGAGCCGACCCGCAACGGGTTGATGGCGGCCTCGTGCAGGGACACCTGGCCCGTGAAGGTCAACAGACTGTCCTGGCCGCGCAGGTCGCCGCTCCCCGTCACGGCCCCGCTCAGGCGCGGCAATTGCCATTCCGGAGGCAACCGGCCCAGGTCGGGGACATCCAGATCCACCCAGCCCGTAAAGTAACGGGAAGTGTCGGCATGGCCGGTCAAGCGTGCCATCTGGCCCTGGTACTGCAGATCCACCCCGTTGAAGATCACGCCGCTGGAGTCGACTCGAATGTCGACGAAGCTGGAGTCGAAGGGAATATCGGCGATGAAGCCGTCCAGCAGATACCCAGTTACGTGGGTCAGCAGGGGATCGTCGCTGTGGAAGATGGTCACGTGGCCGTGCCCATCACTGGCCGGCAGCTCCTCCTCGGGAACCAGCTTACGTGACAGATCCACGTGCGCCACGTCCCCCGTCAAGGTGAAGGCTATCCCAGCCGGACGGGATAGATCGAACTCTCCACTGCCCGAGAACTGCGCCGTGTTGATACGCCCGCTCAGTTCGGCCCAGTGGATCGTTTCGGGCATGATCACCGCCCGACCATGCACATTTTGCAGTTGGTAACCTTCCAGCTCCCCGTTGAAAAGGCCGTCGAAGTACAGTGAGTCGCCCCGGATCTTGATGGTGGCGTCCAGATCCCCCACCGCCGCGAAATCGAGGGCCACATCGATGAGGTTCTCGATCTCCACGACATCCAACCGTTGACCCTGCGCCTGGAGGTCCAGGTTCCCGTTCCAGTCGAGGCGGCCGCTGACTACCGCCTCGCTCTCGTTCAGATGGAAGTGGAGATCCTGGACGCCGAGGCCATTTTCTCCGGCCGTTACCACACCGTACAGGCTGCTGATCCGGCTGTCGCGAGTCTCCCACCACACCTCGGCGTCGCGGCACTCGACCATCAACACGGTGTCGGATCTGATGATGCCCCGCCAGTTCAGCTCCGGGATGCGTTCCTGCAAACGGCCGTCCGACCCGGATACTTCCACGGAGAAATCGAGGATCTCCACCTGGTCCATCTGGAAGTGTGGCAAATGGATACTCGGCTTCTTCTTTTGCCGAGTCTCTTGGCCGCCGAGAACGTACACTTCACCCCCCTTGGCAGCCACCCAGCGTAGCCGCGGTCGGGTGGAAAAGACCTCGCCCAGGCGGTAATTCACCGACAAGGTGTCCACCGAGATCAAGGTCAGGGCACCCCCCTCTCCCCTCAGGGAGATGGAAACGCGGTAGAGGTCGAAACCGTCCAGGTAACGCCATCGGAAGTCCTGGAACCGTAACTTGCCGTCGACTTCACGCAGGAGGTTGCGGCTGATCAGGCGCGCAGCGAAGGGTGCGATCAGCCGTGGATGAGTCCACAGGTACGCCACCGTGCCCAGCACTATCAGCCAGGCGATCAACAGGGGGAAGCGTGCCGACCTCAACCACACGGTTCAGAACCTCTCAGAACGGATAGCCCAGGGAGAAGTGGTACATGACTTTTGCTTCCTCGCGCACAGGATTTCCCTCCTCGTCCACGAACAACACCCTCTTGAGCGGCCAGCCCACATCGAAACGGAACGGCCCGAACGGCGTGTTGAGGCGAACGCCCATACCCCAACTATAACGATAATCCCATACCTGTGTCGCGTCAGGATCGTCGGGCAGCAGGGGATACGACCGCAACCGGAATCCACGCAACTGGATCGAGTTGGTGTTCTCCCAGACGTTCCCGCCGTCGAAGAAGAGGACACCATTGAAGTTCAAACGAGAAAGCAACGGCAAAGGAAATCGCCACTCCACGTTGGTCAACAGCAAGTAGTTACCACCCCGAGCGGGGTTGTCGGACAGGATGAAGCCGGAATTCTTCAGAGAATCCTGCTCGGATGTAGCGGCCTGTGGTCCCAAGCTCCGTTCCAGGTAGCCACGTACCGACGAGGCACCACCGGCGAAGAAGCGGCGCTCGAAGGGAATCCCGTCTGCCCCACGGGCCTTGGAATCGCCGTAGGGCACGGCACCACCCAGACCGAGCCGGAACGCCACCACGCCACCCAGGAAGGTCGTGGTGTACACGTGCCACGAGCCATCGGCCTTGAAGAAGCTGTTGTCTCCACCCAGCGGCCCACCTGCGATTTCGAGCTGTAGCGAGGTTCGGGACCCTCCTCGCGGATGAAACAGGTTGTCACGTTTCTCGATGAAGATGGTCTAGAGTGCAGACC
>CBDURX010000472.1:0-2789 GCA_965369485.1 uncultured bacterium
CCGCCGTCTATCGCCTGAAGAGTCACCTCAAGGCGGGGCTGGAGGGCTTCGTCGCGGATTTCGGCATCGATTTGCTGATAACGGAGAACGCGCTCTCCCTGCCTATGAACGTGCCCCTGGGTCTGGCACTTACCGAATATCTGGCCGAGCACGGAACCCCCACCATCGCCCACCACCATGACTTTTTCTGGGAGCGCCGGCGTTTCCTGCGTTCCGGGGCCAGCGACTACCTGCGCACCGCGTTCCCGCCCACGCTCCCCTGTATCCACCACGTGGTCATCAACTCGTACGCCGCCCGGGAGTTGGCGCTGCGCACCGGCTGCGGAGCTTTTCTGATACCCAACGTGATGGACTTCGCCCATCCGGGCGACGGTGACGGCTATGCCGACGATCTCAGGGTAGAGCTCGGCATCGACCCGGACGCCTACCTGATTCTACAACCGACCCGCATCGTGCCGCGTAAACGCATCGAGCGCGCCATCGAACTGGTGCGCCGGCTCGACGAGCATGCGGTCCTTGTCATCTCCCATTCGGCGGGTGACGAAGGGGAGGAGTATGAACGCTATCTGAGGGACTATGCCGGACTGCTCGGTGTGGAAGTGATCTTCGCCAGCGATCGCATCGGTTATCAACGGGGGCGGGACGCAGCCGGGCGCAAGTGCTATTCCCTGGCCGACCTCTACCGCGCCGCCGACCTCGTGAGCTACCCATCGCTCATCGAGGGCTTCGGCAATGCCTTCCTGGAAGCGATCTACTACCGCAAGGCTCTCGTCATGAGTCACTACGAGATCTATTTTACCGACATTGAGCCCCAGGGTTTCCAGGTCATCGGTTTCGACAATTTCATCGACGAGCACACCGTCCGCCAGGCCCGTAACGCCCTGTGCGACAGGGAGTGGGTAGCCGGGATGGTTGAGCACAACTACGACCTTGGCCGCCGGCATTACTCCTGTGAGGTGCTGGCGGACAAGCTGCGGATCCTGGTGGCGGAGGCGGCGGGAAGGTAGACTCGTCTCTGTATGCGCTATGTCTTACAGTGATATGGACGTGACCTTCTGGTTTCCCGTCGCGAAGCTTCTCCACCTGGGAGGGCTCATATTATGGCTGGGTCCGTCGGGAGGCGCCTGGATGTTGCTGCAATTGGCGAAGCGGCGTATGGACCCGCAAAGCGCCGAGTATCGCGCCTATTGCCGTTATCTGGTGCCCCGTCTGGGACGCTGGATTACCAACATGCCGGAGGCCCTCGATTACATGACCGCATCCATTCTGGAGTATCCGGATAAGAAAGAGTGCAAGCGCCTGCTGGAATCCGTGGGCTTTACCGATGTGTACTACCGGTGCCTGACCCTGGACGTCGTGTGCATTCATGTAGGAACCAGGGCCGGAGCGCAAAGGCGCAACAAGCTGAAAGCAGGCATCGGGAGACCTGAATGATACTCTCTGTCCTGAAACACGCGTTGATCATCACCAGCTTCGTGCTCATCATGATGCTGTTGATCGAGTACATCAACGTGCAGACCCGGGGTGTCTGGCAGCAGGTGCTGCGCAAGAGTCGGGCGGGGCAGATCGTTCTCGGCGCCACGCTGGGCGCGATACCCGGTTGTCTCGGTGCCTTTACTGTCGTGTCCCTTTATTCCCACCGGGCGGTGAGCTTCGGTGCCCTGGTGGCCGCGATGGTTGCGACCAGCGGGGACGAGTCCTTCGTCATGTTCTCGCTGATCCCGGCACAAGCGTTGTGGATGACCGTTGTTCTTTTCCTTGTGGCGTTGGTCGCGGGCTGGCTCACAGACCGCCTGTTCACGCGGCAGGAGCGATTTCTGGAACGGGAGGACCACGAACTGGATTTGCATCGGGAGGAGGTTTGCCATTGTTTTTCCCGGGCGAACATTGTTTCGCAACTGCGGGAAATCACCTTTCCCAGGGCGCTGCTGATTGCAATGTTCGGCGGATTCCTGTTTCTGCTGGCGACCGGTCTGCTCGGTCCTGCCGGGTGGGACTGGAAAAAGATTACCTTCGCTGCAGGCGCAGGGTTTGCGCTTTTCATCGTCCTGACAGTACCGGATCACTTCCTGGAAGAGCACCTGTGGGAACACGTGGTGAAAAAGCACCTGCTGCGGATATTCCTGTGGACCTTCGGCGTCCTGCTGGCGATCCATTTCCTGGATTCCTTTATCGACATCGAGGCGTGGATTCAGGATAATCTGTTCATCGTACTGCTGTTTGCCATCCTGATCGGAATCATCCCGGAATCCGGTCCGCACCTGATATTCGTCACCTTGTTTGCCGCGGGCTCGATTCCCTTTTCCATCCTGCTGGCTAACTCAATCGTTCAGGACGGCCACGGAACCCTCCCCCTGTTGGCGGTGTCCCGGAGCGCGTTTTTCTGGCTGAAATTGATCAACATCGGTTTCGGCCTGTTGTTGGGCATTGCAGGGTTGTATGTGTTGCCTTGACAAAATCACGGCACTCTCTTAGCCCTCGAAATCCGCCAGCTCCACGAACAAGGTGTCCACGAAAACTGGCCGAATCTACCTCAATGCCTGCCCGGCCCGGTCTCTCGTGGGCACCACTCTCCTCATGCATCATCCCGGGCGTCTGCGTGGAGCAGCCGCCGCAGACAGGCAGGACGCAGGTTGAAGGCAGGTACCCGGCGGCGATAGGTCGCATAGGCCGCACCGAATTTCTGCAGTGCCTCGCGTTCTTCCAGGGTGAGAATCATGGCCACCATAGCGGCTATCTCCACGGGAGCGACGAAGAGCAGGAAGCTTGGCGAGCCAATGATCAGGGCC
>CBDURX010000473.1:0-2784 GCA_965369485.1 uncultured bacterium
TACCGGGACGGCGTTTACTGGGACGAGTCGGGCCGGCGGCGGGTTCTCGCCGGCGACACGTTGGTCTCCCGGAACTTCTGGGGTTTCACACCGGAACTGTTCCCCCTTTTGCGCCGGGGATTTCAAGAGTTTCTCGCCGCAGAGGGGCGTCAGCCCACAGCGGAGTTCCTGCTTCCGGCTTGCGTGGGCGCGCTGGTCCGGCAGGGCCGGGTACGGGTTAAGGTCTTGCCGGGAGGGAAGGAGACGTTCGGGATGACCTATCAAGGGGACACAGCTGAAGTCAGGGAGAGGATCGCCGGGCTGATCGCGCGTGGCGACTATCCGGAGGCTCTCTGGACATGAGTCATGCCCCCGAGCTCTCTGCATCGGCCAGCAACCAGCGCCTGGCCTCGTCGAGATCGCGGAAGACCTTCACCACACTCGTCGAGCGGATGGCCAGCAGTTGCTCGTACATCCGGGCCATACCGAAGTCCACGTCGCGCGAAGTGACGAACGCCGCCCTGCTCTTGCCGCCGGTACCCCAGTACTGCCCGACGAATTCGGCCAGCCGGTCGACATCCTCCGGTGACAACTCGCTGGTTCTAGCCTCGCGCAGATCCCATAATACGTGGGCGTCTGGCTGAAAGTTTGCATCCTCGTAAATAGTACGGAGCGTTTCGTGAACCTCTGCGAACGTCAGTTCACCGGTCGCTGTGTACGATCTGATTCCGGTCGCCGGGTCGGTCTCTATCTTGATCGGCATGGTCGATTCCTCCTCGATCTATGGCCAGAATCGTTGGCTCCTGATCGGGTCGCCTGCGATACAACCAGGTTAGGTGGGTTAGCCTCTCCCGAACGGCATTGTCGTTCAGTGCCCCGGCGTCCAGGCGCCAGGTCCAGTTGCCCGTTCCAGCGCCCGGCTGGTTCATGCGGGCCTCGTCGCCGAGGCCGAGGATGTCCTGCATGGTCGCCACGAAGGTGTGCGCCACCGACATCATCCCCAGGCGGATCAGATCCCAGTGCGGTTCGTGAATCTCGCGGCCCAGGTAATCGGTGACGAGGCGGCGGATTGTGTCGTCCGTCTCGCTCTCCCACCATGAGAGTGTCGGAGCGTTGTCGTGGGTCCCGGTGTACACCACGCAGTTGCGGCCGTACTCGTGTGGGAGATAGGGGTTGGCCGGATCACTCCAGGCGAACTGGAGGATCTTCATGCCGGGCAACTGGAACTCGTCGCGCAGCTGTGCAACCCCGGCGGTTATCACGCCCAGATCCTCGGCGATGATGGGCAAGATGCCCAGGCGGTCCCAGAGGGTCTGGAAAAATTCTGCTCCCGGTCCCGCGACCCAGCGGCCGTTCTCGGCGGTGGTTTCGCCGGCGGGTACTTCCCAGTAGGCCTCGAAGCCGCGAAAGTGGTCGATGCGCACGACGTCCACCAGATCCAGGACGGCGCGCATCCGATCCACCCACCAGCGGTACTCCTCCTCGCGCATCCGCGCCCAGTCGTAGAGGGGGTTACCCCAGAGCTGGCCACTCTTGCTGAAGTAATCCGGAGGCACGCCGGCCATCACCGCCGGTTGCCCCTCCTCGTCGAGGCGGAACAGCTCGCTCCGGGCCCAGACATCACAACTGTCGTGAGCCACGAAGATGGGCAGGTCGCCGAAGAGTCGAATGCCCCGGGCGTTGGCGTACTCCTTCAAGGCGTGCCACTGACGGTGGAAGACCCACTGTTGGAAGCTCACGCCAGCGAGTTGTTCGGCGTAGTCCGCGGTCGCCCGCTCCCGGGCCGCGGCGTCGCGGCCGGCCAGGTCCGACGGCCAGGCCGTCCAGGGCTTGCCGCTGTTGTGGTCCTTCAGGGCGATGAACAGGATGTAGTCGTCCAGCCAGTGCCGTTGCTGCCGGCACCAGCTCTCGAATTCGTCCTGCTGCGCCGCGTTCTTCCCCTGCGCGAAATTGGCGGAGGCCAAAGACAGCTTCTCGTTCTTGTAAGTGATGACCCGGCCGTAGTCCACACGATCGGCGGGGAAGTCGGGTGCATCCGCCAGATCCTCCGTGCACAACCAATTCTCCTGCACCAGCTGGTCCAGGCTGATCAAGAGGGGGTTTCCCGCGAAGGCCGAGAAAGTCTGGTAGGGCGAGTCGCCGAACCCAGTGGGCCCGAGGGGTAGAAACTGCCACACGCTCTGGCCGGCCTGCTCCAGCCAATCCACGAAACGGTAGGCCGCCTCTCCGAGGTCGCCTATGCCGTGGGGGCCAGGCAGGGAGGTGAGGTGCAGCAGGATGCCGCTGCAGCGGGGAAAGAGATCGTCCGGCTTCTTCAATGGTGGTGTTCCGTTCGCTGAATGGCCTGGGGTCATTGGGGGCCCAACGGGGAATCCGCCTGGCCATCGTCCTCGATCAACCAGCGCGTGGCTTCCTCCGAGTCGCGAAAGACCATCAGCTCGATGGTTGACTGCATTTCCAGCAGTTGTTCGTACATCCTCGCCAGGCCGAAGTCCACGTCGCGGGAGACGACCAGTGCGATCTTGTGCGGGCCGATGTTTCCCCACTGACTGCCCACGAAGTCAGCCATCCTGTCGATGTCCACCGTCGAAAAGTCGCCCGTGGCCGCACGGAGATCCCACAATCCGTTCATGGTGGACTGAGAGTCCGGGCTCGTGTGGACCTTGGTGAGGGCGGTCCTGAAATCATCTGCCGTCACTTCGCCAGTCACGGTATGTATCCTGATTCCCTTCTCGGAGTCGATTGTCGTGATGATCGGCATGGCAATATCCTCTTCACTCGAGTTCGGGCCCCATCATATCCTCC
>CBDURX010000474.1:0-2754 GCA_965369485.1 uncultured bacterium
TCGAGAAATGGCGTATCTTCGGAGGCGGTGGTGGCAGTGGTGGCCTCTTCAGCTCCTCGAACTTCGACGTCTCGTACAAGCGTTCCGAAACCGTGAACAACTTCACCGAGACCACTCATAACCCGCGCACCACCACAACTCTCAGCCCGCGCTGGAGCTTCACCTTCCGCAGCGGGATGACAGCATCCATCAACGTCGGGATCACCAACGACCTGAACATCACCAACGGCACCGAAACCCGCTCCAAACGGCTGAATGTCGGCCTGCAGCTGCGCCACTCCTTCCGCGCCGAACGGCTGCTGGCCAAGGTCGGCTTGTACAAACCCGGGAACAATCCGACGATCAACATGGACTTCGACATCAATTACGGCAAGGACACCAACCAGCGGTCGGTGCCGAACTCCACTGTGCCCGACGCCTTGACCGGGACGACCCGCATCTCCATCAACCCGCGCTTTACCTACCAGATCACACGGAACCTCACCGGTGGTTTGCGGTTCATGTATAATCGCAGCTCGAACATCGAATCGGACCTCGTCCGCACATCTTTTGGCCTGGGCCTGGAGGCGACCTTTGTCTTCTGAGAAAACAGGAAAGGAACTGTACGCGGCGGCCCTGGTGATGTTCTGCGTGGGGTCGGCTGCGTTGACGCCGGTGCACCCGACGACAGCGGCCGAACCCACGGCCACGCCGGAGCAGTCGTTTGTGGGTGAACGAGCTCTTTTCTGGATCGAGTACCAGTGCGAGCTGGGGCCGCGGTATCCTGGCTCGGCGGGCATCTCCAGCCTGCGACGGGTCATTGCTGCACACGCCGATTCCCTCGGCCTCTCCTTCGCCTCGCTCTGCTTCGAGCGGGACGATCCCTACGGGGACGGCCAGCTTGAACTGTGTAATCTCGTGATCTCGGCAGGACCGGTGGGCGGATCACGCCTGTGGTTGGGGGCCCACTACGACACGCGACCTTTCTGCGACCGCGATCCGGACCCCGCAAAGCGGTCCCAGCCGCTGACCGGCGCCAACGACGGGGCCAGTGGGGTGGCGGTCCTTTTGCACCTGGCAGAGTTGTTGGCGGTGGCACCTCCACCGCGGGGCGTTGACCTGATCTTCTTCGACGGAGAGGACTATGGCCGGGAAGGTGACCTGCACGCCTACTGCATGGGCTCGGTGCAGCTAGCCGGGAGCTGGCGAGATTTCGGCAGCCCACTGGCTTCCGGCCAGCCGGAGGGCCTGATACTGCTGGACATGGTGGGCCAGAAGAACCTCTCCGTGCCCATGGAGGTGTATTCTCACCGCTACGCCCCGGCGTGGACCCGTGCCGTCTTCGCGCGGGCCCAGGCACTGGGTCTGACCGCCTTCCGGTCTGAGCCGGGCCGGGCCATCTACGACGACCACGTACCGTTTCTGCAGGCGGGCATCCGGGCCGTCGACTTGATCGACTTCGACTTCCCCGAATGGCACACCACCGCCGATGTGCCCTCCGTCTGCTCTGCCACAAGTCTGGAGCAGGTCGGCCGGCTGGTGACTGACATCGCCTACCGGCCGCTGGACCGCTGAGGCATGCTCGCCGGTGGAGTTTGCCCCGGTGCGATAGGCCAATATTTGGGTTGCCTGGTATCGGTGTAACAGTTATATTAGCCCTGTCGAAGGTGCACCTGTGGTGACTCTTCTGAAGTGGGCGTAAGTCCACTTCTTTTCGTGTCGACGATTCCTGCTGACGAAGGGGCGGCGAGCCGTGTCGCAGGGTAAGTATGCGCTGGTCCGCAGCATCATTTCGCTGCTGGAGGATGAACTCGCCGCGGCCGGCTACGAGTTACTGGACGTACGGTTATTTCGGGGCGGTGGGCGTTTACAGGTACGTCTCTTCGTGGACACACCGGGTGGCATTGACCTGGACGGTTGCGCCGCGGCGGCGCGCACGGCCGGTATGCTGTTGGAAGAGGCCGACCTGATCGGCGACCGCTATGTCATGGAGGTTTCCTCGCCCGGTATCCGACGGCCGTTACGCACACCGGACCATTTCGCCGCTCACACGGGCGAGAAAGTGGACCTCAAGATCGGATCGCCCATGAGGCGGGGCCAGTTGCGGGGGGAGCTGATCGCCGCTACGAGGATGGAGATCCAGGTCCAGCCGGACGCGGGGAGCGGTTCAGACCCGGAGGCGAACACGGCACTGGTCACGTTGTCCTACACGGAGATCCTGGAGGCCAACCTGAACCCCGACTTCGACGTTCAAGCGTTGATACGAGCGGACCGACGGCGGCGTAAAGATGAGCGCCGTGCCCATCGCCACCATCGGAAAGGCAAGAAGCAGACAAGGCGGCCAAAACCATAAACCTGGCCGTGTGGGCCCGGCGACTCAGGCGTGAAGATCCGCCGGCCGGCTCACTACATCGGGAGCTGAGAAATGGAATACAACGTCCTGGATGCCCTCGCCATGATCACGAGGGAGAAGCATATCGACCGCCAGATCGTCCTGGACTCCCTGGTGGCCGGCCTGCAGTCGGCAGCCAAGAAAAAACTCGGTGCCGAGGTGATCATCGACGCCCGGGTCAATGGGGATACCGGAGAGATGATCGTCGAGCAGGTCAAGAACGTGGTGGTGGAAATCGAGGATCCTGAAACCGACATCTCCCTGGAGGAGGCACAGATCGAGTTCGGGGACGAAGTCAGCCCCGGCGACGAGGTGCGCTGGGAACTGCCGCTGGATGAATTTGGCCGCAACGCGATCCTGGTGGCCAAGCAAATCCTGGTTCA
>CBDURX010000475.1:0-2754 GCA_965369485.1 uncultured bacterium
TGTCCGATCACGCCAACATCGACATCGGAACCTTCAACGCGTGGTGTCTGCGCATCACCTACGGCGAGCCCATCACGCCCATTCCGGAAGACGGACTGCCCGCCGTGCTGGCTCTGGGTGAAAACTATCCCAACCCGTTCAATCCCCAGACGCGCATAGTGTACGATCTGCCCCGTACCACGCGGGTCGATCTAGCCGTTTACGACCTGAGCGGCCGCCGCGTGACCACCCTGGTAGCTGCCGAGATGACGGCTGGGCGCTACTACGCCGTCTGGGACGGGATGGACAGTAACGGCAGAAGTGTCTCCAGTGGCGTCTACTTCTACCGTCTGGTCACCGCTGAAGAAGCCTTGACCGGTAAGATGGTCCTGTTGAAATAGATTCGCGCACGGCCGCCGGCGGTTCCGGGCGGCTGCGCTCACTACCGGCTGCCGTTCTTCTCCTTCGGCAGCCGGTTTCTCATGGTCTGCTGCTCGTGGGACGGGCTGGCTGACCGGCGTGGGAGTGGATTATAGGGTTCCATATGCTGTATAATTAAGGATGGATTACCAGGGGAAGGAGTGTAGTCGCCTGACGGTGGCACACCTCCCCGTTTCACGTGTGGAAGGATGAAACAACATGGGATTTTGTCGGGTACACCGTGTCGGGCGGAGTTTCAGTAGGAGGAGTGCTCTCGGCTGGTCAGTGGGCTGGTTTATGTTGATCTGCTGCGGATTCATGACCCTGCCGGTGGGGGCGACCTCGCCTCCGGACATCCCTCTGGACAGTCATGGCTTGCCGTTGTGGGAAATCCGGGCATACGACGATTTCCCCGTCCGGATCGTTCTCGACGGCCGGCCGGAGCTGAATGCCTTGCTGGCCGCGGTGCCCCTCGCCTCCTTCCACCGTGAACAGATCCGCGTCGTCTACGACTCTCCGGAATCCTCACATCTCGTGTTCGAGACGCGAGTGACCGCGGCGGAAGCCCAGAGCTTGGTGAGCGCAGGTTACCGCTTCGAGCGCATCCCGGACCGAGAACAGGAGCTGCGCCGGGAGATGGAGAGAGATTGGGCGTCCCGCGCACTCGACGGCTTCCAGACCAAGACCCGGAACGATATCTTCTATTACCCGACCCACGCCGAGATCGGCCAGATCCTCGCCGCCGCCGCCGCAGATCATCCCGACATCGCCCACGACTTCGTCTGGGGCAATTCGGTACAGGGTCGGCAGCTGTGGGGCATCGTGATCAGCGCCAACGTTGGCAGTGAGGAGGCCGAGCCGGAAATCCGGATCAGCAGCACCATGCACGGTAACGAACCGCCTGGCATGGTCATGGCATTGAACCTGGTCGAGTACCTCACGGACAACTACGGCCAGCCCGGCTACGACGACGTGACCAACCTGGTGGACAACTACGAGATTCACATCCTGCCACTGCACAACCCGGACGGTTACATCGCCGGCACCCGCCGCAATGCCAACAACATCGACCTGAACCGGAATTTCCCGGTGCCCGACGGCAGCATCGGCGATGACGGCACCTGGACCGAGGAGATCGAGACTTTCGCCTTCAAAGCGTACGGCTTCCACCACGACTTCGTGATCAGTGAGAACGGCCACTCCGGAGCGCTAGTAGTCAATTATCCCTGGGATTACACGTACACCTTGGCCCCGGACGATGCCGCCATCATCCAGCTGAGCCTCGAATACAGCAGCTACAACCTGCCCATGTACAACGGCTCGTTTCCCCAGGGGATCACCAACGGTGCCCAGTGGTACGTCATCGCTGGTGGCTTGCAGGACTGGTCCTACCACGAGACCGGCTGTATCGACGTGACCATCGAGTACACCAACACTCACTGGCCACCGGCCAGTGTGCTGGACGACCTCTGGGACGACAACCGCGAGAGTTTCATGCACTGGATCAAGGCGGCCCGGTACGGCGTCAACGGTGTCGTGACCGGATCAGACACAGGGTTGCCGCTAGACGCCACCGTGACCGTGGCCGGTATCGACAAGCCGGTCTTCACCGACCCCGACCACGGTGATTACTACAAGCTGCTGGACAGTGGTTCCTATGATCTCACTTTCAGTGCCGACGGGTATCTGCCCCAGACCGTGTACGGTATCACCACGACCTGGGGGACGCCCACGGTTCTGAACGTGAGCCTCGAGCCAATGCCTCCCACCGAGGTGGTGGTTCTCTTCAGCGATGATTTCGAGAGTGGCATCGGTCAGTGGATAGGTGGCTGGGACCTGGCCGATCCTCCCGAGGGTCACGACTCCGCCAACTGCATGACCGACAGTCCCGGTGCGGGCGTGGATTACGTCAGCAACGAAGACAACCCCAGCGCCATGATCGCCGGGGTCGACCTGACGAACGGTCTCGACGGCAGCCTGACCTTCTGGGCCAAGTGGGAGATCGAGAATTCCTGGGACGGTTGCTGGTTCCAGGTCAGCAGCGACGGGGGTGACAGTTGGACATCCATCGCCACACAGTACACCGAACCGGCCAGCGGTCAGGGCGTCCAACAGCCGGCAGGCGATCCGGTTTTCGACGGGAACCAATACAGTTGGGTGCAGAACAGCGTCGATCTCGCTCCGTGGCTGGGACAGTCCGATGTGAGGTTCCGCTTCCACCTGGTCAGTGACGGGTCGAGCAACCGGGACGGTTTCTACTGCGACGATTTCGTGATCGAGGTGACCCGACCGGCCATCTCCGGAGTCGATTCACCACCAGCACGAGCGGCGCGCTTGACGACCGCCTACCCGAAC
>CBDURX010000476.1:0-2746 GCA_965369485.1 uncultured bacterium
GGATCGGCGGCGGCGTGGCCGGCATCCGCGCGGCCCTGGACCTGGACGCCCAGGGCTACGAGGTCGTCCTGGTGGAGCGAAGCCGGCTGCTCGGTGGCCAGTTGGCGGCTCCCGGTCTGAAGACTCTCTACGGCTCGGGCGCCACGGGGGAAGAGAAACTGTCACAACTGACCAAGAAGCTCGACAAATCCCAGGTGGACGTGAACCTGGCCACCGAGGTCGCCGCCGTCCAGGGTTACGTGGGGAACTTCACACTGGAGCTGGCGCCTGCGGATGGTAAGGGCGAAAACCGCAAGCTGGAGGCCGGTACCATCGTGCTGGCCATCGGCGCCAAGCTCTTCGATCCCACCGGCCAGTACGGGTACGGCGAGAAAGGCAACGTTCTAACCAACCTGGAGCTGGAGCACAAATTCTCCGACCGTCAGGACGAGCTGTTCGGCGCCGCCGGCACACCGCCCCAGAGCGCCGTCTTCATCCAGTGCGTCGGCTCGCGTTGCGACGACGACCACTGCAACCCGGGCTGCTCGCGCTACTGCTGCCCGACCACGGTGAAGCAAGCGATCCAGCTGGCCGAGTTGGGTAGTCACGTGACGGTGTTCTACCGGGATATGCGCACCGTCTCGTCCGGGGCGGAGGAGCTGTACCGCCAGGCGCGTGGCGCGGGCGTGCTGTTCATACGCATCCCCGACGAGGAGGCGCCCGAGGTCCAGGGCACCAAGACCAAGGCCAAGAGCGTCGTGGCAAAAGACCTCATGCTGGGACGCCTGGTGCAGGCTCCCGCGGATCTGGTGGTCCTGGCGGTCGGTATGGTGCCCAACCAGGAGATGACCGCCAAGCTCAAGGATATCTTGAAGGTGCCCATCGGACCGGACGGTTTCTTCATGGAACGCCATCCCGAGCTGGGTCCCGTGGAAACGGTGGTCGACGGCGTCTTCGTCTGTGGGTCGACGGTGGGAGCCAAGGCCATCTCCGATTCCCTGTCCGAGGCCGCGGCGGCGGCAGGCAAGGCCGGCCAGATCATGGCCCGCAACTCCCTCGAGCTGGAGCCGACCGTGGCCGAGGTCAATCCATGGCAATGCCGCGGTTGCGGCACTTGCGTGGACATCTGCGAGTTCAACGCGCCGTCATTGAGCGACGGCGAGCTGGGCGTGCCGGTGGCATCCATCAACAAGGCGTCCTGCAAGGGGTGCGGCACCTGCGTGGCGTGGTGTCCGAGCGGGGCCATCACCGCGCGACATTTCACCGAGAGTCAGATCGACGCCATGATGGAGACGATGTTGCAATGGGAGAAAGCGTAGTGGCTGCCGGTTTCGAACCGCGCATCGTGGTATTCGCCTGCAACTGGTGCTCCTATGCGGGCGCGGACACCGCTGGTATCAGCCGCTTGCCCTATTCGCCCAAGATCCGCGTAATCCGCACCATGTGCTCCGGACGTGTCAGCACGAACCACGTTTTGAGAGCGTTCACCCTGGGCGCCGACGGGGTGCTGGTGTCCGGCTGCCACATCGGTGACTGCCATTACATCTTCGGCAATCACTGGGCGCTCAAGCAGTTCGAGGTCACCAAGAACATCCTGCACAAACTCGGCCTGGAAGACGGTCGGGTGCGGTTGGAGTGGGTCTCCGCCGCTGAGGGTCCGCAGTGGGCCAATCTGATCGACGAGTTCGTCGCCCAGATCCAGGCGTTGGGGCCGAGCCCGTTACGGGGCGAATCGACAGACACGAGCTTCGCGGAACAACCTGT
Source organism: uncultured bacterium (assembly GCA_965369485.1). Taxonomy (GTDB): domain Bacteria; phylum Krumholzibacteriota; class Krumholzibacteriia; order LZORAL124-64-63; family LZORAL124-64-63; genus CBDURX01. The sequence goes on from CBDURX010000476.1 coordinate 1,744, forward strand.
CGAGGTGGAGGTGGCTGACTGATGATGGAGCAACGGGGAGTCAGGATCCTGCGCTGCCTCGATTGTGGCAAGTGCACCTCGGTCTGTCCGGTGGCGCGATACAACCACAGTCTATCGCCGAGGCGCCTCGTGCGAAGTTCCGCCATCGGCAACGGGTACTGCAAGGAGCAGACGGAAGCCGTCTGGAGTTGCCTGACCTGCATGTACTGTGACACGCGTTGCCCGCAGGAGGTGACCATCTCCCGGCTCATGCCGGTCATTCGTGCCGAAGCGCGTGCGGCGGGCGAGAAGCCGCCGTTCACCCGCTGCGGTGCCATGGATCTCGTGGCGGTCATCCAGTCCCAGTCAGAGCTGCCGCAGAATCGCCTCGACTGGCTGCCCGACGACGTCAGGACCGATCCGCAGAGCAAGACCATCGTCTGGGTCGGTTGCACGCCCTACTTCGACACCTTCTTCGCGGAGAACGGTGTCAAGACCGTCGACGGAGTGATCTCCGCCATTCGTATCTTGAACGCCGTGGGGATCGAGCCGGCCCTGCGCGAGGACGAGCGCTGCTGTGGACACGACGCCTTGTGGGCCGGCGACGAGGCGACTTTCGAGCGGTTGGCCGCGATGAACGTGAAGATGTTGGGCGAGGCCGCGCCGGAGCTGATCGTGACGGTCTGTCCCGAGTGTTCCCTGACCCTGGGCCGCGAGTACAAGGAGCGCTTCGACGTGCCCGGGTGCGAGGTGAAGCACATCAGCGAGTTCATCCTGGAGCACGCCGACGAGCTGCCGCTTTCCTCCCAACCACAGACGGTGACCTTCGAAGATCCTTGCCGCCTGGGGCGGCACCAGGGCAAGTACGACGAGCCACGCGAGGCGCTGGGCAAGGTACCCGCCCTGCCGCTGAAGGCAATGGTGCACAGCCGTACGCGTGCCACCAGCTGCGCCGGGAGCTGGCTCTCCCGCAACCAGGCCTCCAAGCGGATCCAGACTGATATCCTTCGCGAGGCGGAAGCGA
>CBDURX010000477.1:0-2743 GCA_965369485.1 uncultured bacterium
AATAGGAATGCCAGGAATGCAGTCACCGTTGATCTGGGCGCAGACGAACTCGCCGCCGATCGAGTACCCCAGCGGGATCAGTTCGCCGGGGTCGTCACCCGCGGCGTAACCCGGCGTGGGCGGATCGAACGACGAGGGACTTGCGGGATGCAAAGTGAATTCGATGGCACCCGGCGCGAAGACGCCGACCTGTATTTCCATCAGTACGATGGTCGAGGACCATGGCAACGGCGTTGCCAGACTGACGATGAAGTCGGGCGGACTCGAAACATTGACCGCACCTTCGGTCAGGTCCCAGGCCAGGACGAGGACGCCTTCGGTGATCTCGACGTTGCACTCCCAGCCCGAAACGGTCTCGCCATCGCCACCTATGTAGGATGGATTGGTCAGGCACAGGTAGGCCGACTGTGGGGCTCCGAGAAGAGCTTCAATGCAGTTGATGGTGGCACCAGTATCGAAGTAAACTCCAATCTGGTCTTGGTCCGGGTCGATCTGTGCTATGGCACTGCCCGCAAACACGAGGTAAGCCAGGCAGGTTGGAATAACTAGTATTTTCATGATGTCCCCCTTTACTCTGGCAGAGAAATCAGCAATGCGCCGGTGTCTGAAGCGGAATGCATGATACCGCGCCGATAATACTTTTTCAATAAAACTCTTTCTCCTGGTTGAGCGAGTCATGCGAAAATTTTCATGGCGCCAGCAAAGGCGTGATATCCTGAATTCGGGGTCATCGCAGAGGCAGGAAACCTTGGCAGATCACAGTGCATAACCCATGAACCTGATCGACACTCACTGCCACCTCACCATGGAGCCGCTGGACAGGGATGTGCCAGCAATCCTGGAGCGGGCCCGCGCGGCCGGGGTCACCCGGTTCGTGGCGCCGGCTTATGATCAGGAGTCCTGGTTGTCGCTGATCGACTTGGACGCACACGAGGATGTCCACGTCGCCTACGGCCTGCACCCCTGGGCCGCCGGCCAGCCCCTCGACCTCGAGCTCCTCGAAAAGACCCTCCTGCATGGTAACGGTGTGGCCGTGGGCGAGATCGGCCTGGACTTCAAGATCACCCAGCCCGGCCGCACCAGGCAGATCGATGTCGTGACGGCCCAGGTGCACCTGGCCCTCGAGCTGGACCTGCCGGTGATACTGCACTGCCGCAGCGCTTTCAACGAGCTGCTGCAGATCCTCGGGGACAACAGCACACGGTTGCGGGGTGTGGTGCATGCCTACTCACGCGGGCCCGACCTGGCCCAGCGCTTCGTCGACCTCGGTCTCTGCATCGCCTTCGGCGGTGCCCTTACCAGACCCCAGGCCAAGCGGGCCCGGCGCACCGCGGCCGTCCTGCCGCTGCAGAGCATCGTCCTGGAAACCGACGCGCCATCCATCGGGCTGGAGGGCGTTGCACCCGAGGAAACCGAACCACGCCACGTACGTGACATCGCCGTGGCCCTGGCCGAAATCCGCGGCGTGCCGGTAAAAGAAGTCGCCGAGATCACCAGTGCCAATGCGCGGGAGCTCTTCCAGATATAAATTGCTGTGTTATACTCCGCGCCTTGTGCCGGCGCAGGGTGTTGGTGATATACACACCTGCGGATGCGTCACAGCCTGTGGAGTGAAGAAGTGTGACAAGAGAAAGGAGCGTTTCCTTGCGACCGCAACTCCGTTTTCTGGATGACGAATTGATCGAGCGCATCCTTGCCGAGGCGCGGGACATTCTGGCCGAACTGGGCATGGAGATCGCCAACGAGGATGTCCTGGCCCTGCTGGCCGACCATGGAGCCGAGGTCGACCTCACCGCAAAACACGCCTGCTTCCCCGCCGACCTCATCGACAAGGCGCTGGCGACCGCTCCGGACCGGTTCGCACTCTACGACGTGCTGGGGAACCAGACCCACGACTTCAGCGGTGACAAGGTGCACTTCACGCCCGGCTCGGCGGCCATCCATATCCTGGACCAGGCCAGCGGCCGCATACGCAGGCCCATGACAGCCGATTACGTCGACTACGTCAAACTGGTGGCGGGACTTCCGCACCTGGCCGCCCAGAGCACCGCCCTGATCCCCGCCGACGTGACCGAGGCCATCTCGGACAGCTACCGGCTCTACCTCAGTCTGCTCTACGGCGAGAAGCCGGTCGTCACCGGCGCCTTCACCATCGAGTCCTTCACGGTGATGAGAGAGTTGCAGCTGGCGGTGCGGGGCGGCGAGGAGGAGCTCAGGCAGAAGCCCCTGACCGTCTTCTCGGTCTGTCCCACCGCGCCGTTACGCTGGACCGACGTGACCTCGCAGAACCTGGTCGATTGTGCCCGGTGCGGTATCCCGGTGGAGTACATCTCCATGCCGTTGAGCGGTTTCATGGCCCCGGTCACCCTGGTGGGCACCCTCGTGCACCACGCTGCCGAAACCTTGAGCGGTGTCGTCATCAGCCAGTGTGTGAACCCGGGCACGCCGGCGTTGTGGGGCGGCTCGCCCGCCGCCTTCGACATCCGGTACGAGACGACGCCCATGGGCGCCGTGGAGACTCAGATGATCGACTGCGCCTACTGCGAGATCGGCAAGCATCTGGGCCTGCCGACGCAGGCCTACATCGGTTTGAGCGACGCGAAGCAGCTGGACGCTCAGGCCGGCCTGGAGTCCTCCATGGGCGCGACACTGGCCGCCTTGTGCGGCATCAACAGCGTCTCCGGTCCGGGCATGCTGGACTTCGAGAGCTGACAGAGCCTGGAGAAGATGGTGGTCGACAACG
>CBDURX010000478.1:0-2741 GCA_965369485.1 uncultured bacterium
CACGATCCTGGGGGTTAGGGGTATACATGGTGTTTCCGCCTTTCCATTCGGTGCGCTGCCGAAATGTTTCGAAGCGACTGTCCCCCGGTGCTTGCCTAGCCACACCTCCCGCACCCCCTGCGGGCCTCTGGCACCGAACTCCAGTACTTTTCAGGAACCCAGTAGAATCTTCGTGGGAGCAGCTGACCCGGATTATTCACGCAGGAGCTTCTGCGGATGGTGAAAGGCCCGCCACGCTCTTTCGGGAATAATCCGGTCTGAACTCTCTCCTACTCAAAATAATGCAAAAGCAACTTCGATATCTTCTCAAGCAGCTTTGCGTGCGAAAATATAATCGCCATCGCAGCTGCTCGCAAATACAGCCTAGGTTAAAACTGGTCCGGCGCAAGGTCGGTTTTTGCCTTCCGGCCGTCCAGAATGCCTCGCAAACTGTGCCGGAAAGTCTGCGTCCACACGGTGGCGACCCGGTAATAGGTTGGTAAAACGATGAGGGTCAGGAGAGTGCTGGAGGCCAGGCCGCCGATGATGGCTCGTGCCATGGGGTAGTACTCCGCGTCACCCACGTGTGCGCCGTGGAAGACGGCCAACGGCATGAGGCCCAGGATGGTGGTCCCCGCGGTCATGAGGATGGGACGCAAACGGTCAGAGCATCCGGCCATGAGCGCCTCCTCCAGCTCCTTGCCCATCGCCCGGTGGTTGTTTATGTGGTCCACCAGGACTATGCCGTTATTCACCACGATCCCGATGAGGATCACGATGCCGATCATGGCCATGAGATTGAACGGAGTACTCGTGAGCATCATGATCCAGAACACGCCCAAAGAAGCGTACGGTACACAGCTCATCACGATCAGTGGATGCAGCAACGACTCGAACAGACTGGCCATCACGAAGAAGACACACACCAGCGCCAGCAACATGTTACTGCCCATCTCCGAGCGTTGCTGTTGCCCCCGCACGATCTCCGCACCGAAGCCCCAACCGTAGCCCAGCGGCAATTCCATGCTATCCATGAGCTGGCGGATGTTGCCGAGGACATCATCCAACTTCTCCCCCTCGTAACTTCCACGGATGGTGATTCCCGTTTTCTGGTTGGTACGAAAAATGCGCCTGGGGCTCTCGGCGAAATGGAAGTCGGCAAGCTGTCCCAGCTGGATCGGACGCCCCTCATACGAGCCAACGGTCAGCAACGCCAGGTTTTCGATGGACTCCCTGTCCTCAGGCTCCAGGGAAACCACCATGTCAATCTCCTTCTCTCCCGTCTGCAACCGCGGCAGGTTCACGCCACGGTAGGTCAACCCCATGATCTGTGAGATGGTCCCCGGCCGGATCCCGAACCGGCTCGCTTGTTCAGGATCGACACGTATCTGGATCTCGTGCTTGCCCGCTTCGGCCTCGCTCTTCAGGTCGGACACGCCTTCGAGGGAGCCCAGCCTACGCTTGGCCTCGGCGGCAAACCCGGCCAGGTACTCGGTCTCATCTCCCCAAACCGTTACCGTGAAACTCTTTACACCGGAGCCTTGCCCTTCGTCGTCTCCGAAGCGGTAATTCAAGCCGGCTTGCACAGGCAGGTTTTCCCGCAGATCTTGGCGTACCTTCTTGTAGAACCTGTCCGAGACGACCCCCTTGGCGAAGAAGACGGAGACGCCACCGCCGTCGGCGACGTAGTAAGAATAGATGTCGCGGATATCCAGCTCTTCCCGGCGGGTCTCGAGGTAGTCGGTGGCTTTCCTGATGTACTGCAGGGACGAGTTCTTGTCCACAGGCGCGCTGAAGTCGAAGTCGATGTACAGACTCTCCCGCCGGATCCCCTCGTCCCCGAAAGGTTCCGGCTTGAACTTGGTCACGCCCATCAGGACTCCGGTCACCACCAGTACAGCCGGCACCAGGACGAGAGCCGTTAACAGCGGGTGCCGGATGGCCGTCCAGTTCAACACGGTCAGGTAACGGCGTCGGAGTTTCTCCAGCCAACCGTTCTCCTTGGCCACGCCGTGCGCTCTCGTGAGACGGACCGAAAGGGTTGGGATGACCGACAGACTCACCAGCAGGGAAAAGATGAGAGTGATGCTGATGGTCACGCCTACTTCCCCTAACCAGACCGACATCTCGTCTGCTTTGCTGACGATGATGGGCGCAAACACGATGACGGTGGTCAGGGTCGAGGCGACGATGGCCCGCCCCACCTCGCGGGTCCCTCGCATGGCCGCCGCCACCGGTCGCGCCCCGAGGCGCTGCTGCCGGTGGATGGACTCCAGCACCACCACGGCATTGTCCACGAGCATGCCGACGCCCAGCATCAGCCCCATCATGGAGAGCACGTTCAGGCTTCTGCCGGTCAGGTACAGGAACACCGTTGTGCCGAGGATGGACAGAGGGATGGCCACGGACACCACCAAGGTCATACTGATGCGGCGTAGAAAGATGTAGAGGATGACAATGGCCAGGATCGAGCCGATGAATCCGCCCTGTAGCAGGCTACGCAGGGAGTCTGTGATCTGGTCCGCCTGGTTGAAGAAACTGAAGCTGCTGATGCCCTGCAGCGTGGGATCCAGGTTGATCTTCGCCAGCTCGTCCTCGATGGCCCGGCACACCGCGACGGTGTTGTAACCCGAGGCCTTCTGGATCCAGAAGGCGATGGCCGGTTCGCCATTCAGGTAGCGGCCATAGCTGAGAGCCGGTGCGCCGTAGACCACGTTGGCCACGTCCTGCAAACGCAACCCGCGGTCGTCGATGGGCAGCTC
>CBDURX010000479.1:0-2738 GCA_965369485.1 uncultured bacterium
AAGATCGACTCGCCGCTCTTGCTAGGCACCGATCCGGGCGACCTCCTCGCCGATTTCACCCCGGACGAGGCCCGCGTCCTGACCGACATCGACCTTGACCTGGTCATGGACCGCGTGCTGCGGGGTGAGCCGCCCGAGTCCATGGAGTTGGCCGGCCCGCGCCAGAAAATCTACTTCGACCCCACCAAGCTGAAGATCGGCTTGGTCACCTGCGGCGGCCTCTGTCCCGGTTTGAACGACGTCATCCGCGCCCTGGTGATGACCCTGCACCACGGCTACAAGGTATCCGGCATCTTCGGCTTCAAGAACGGCTACGCCGGCCTGAACCCGGAGTACGGTCATCCCGTGCTGGATCTCACCCCCGAGTTCGTGCAGGACATCCATACCCGGGGCGGCACCGTGCTGGGCTCCTCCCGCGGACACCAGGACGCAGAGGTGATGGTCGACACCCTGGAGAGGATGAACATCCGCCTGCTGTTCACCATCGGCGGTGACGGGACCTTCCGGGGTTCCCTCGCCATGGCCGAGGAGATCGAGCACCGCGGGCTGAAGATAGCAGTGATCGGTATCCCCAAGACCATCGACAACGACATCTTCCTGGTGGACCATACGTTCGGTTTCGAGACGGCCGTCGGTCTGGGGGCCCAGGCCATCCAGGCCGCGTACGCCGAGGCATCCTCGGCCGAGAACGGGATCGGCCTGGTCAAGCTGATGGGCCGGGAGTCGGGCTTCATCGCGGCCAATGCCGCCCTGGCCGTGCGCAACGTCAACCTGGTGCTGATTCCCGAGGTACCCTTTGCGCTGGAGGGAGAACGCGGACTCTTCGCCTACCTCGAGAAACGCATGAAGAGAGGCAAGTCAACGGTCATCGTCGTCGCCGAGGGGGCGGGACAGGACCTGCTCGAGACCGCGGACGGCAGTGACGCCTCGGGCAACCCCATCCTGGCGGACATCGGCGTCTTCCTGCGGGATAAGGTCAAGGAGCGATTCGAGGGACAGCTCCGGTTCACCATCAAGTACATCGACCCCAGCTACATGATCCGCTCGGCGCCGCCCAGCTCCAACGATGCCATCTTCTGCGGCTACCTGGCCCAGGCCGCGGCCCACGCCGGCTTGAGCGGCCGCACCGCCATGGCGGTGGGGCGGTCGCACCGCCGTTTCACCCACATCCCCCTGGAAGCGCTGGTAGCCGGACGCAAGAAGGTGGATCCCGAGGGCACCATGTGGCTCTCGGTCCTCGAGTCCACCGGCCAACCACTGACACTGACAGAGCGCTAGCCCGGATTATTCACGAATGCCCTTCCCTTGCCATGCCCGCAGTATATAATGGCACGGTAGTTGCGGAACTCTGACGTTCGACAGCCAGGGTGGAATTCCCAGGAGGATCGCCAGGAATTCCAAATCAGCGGTTCTGCGTCCCCTCGCACCGGATAGGGCCGGCGCGGGTGGCAAGGCCATCTCAGGCGACTTGATTATCACAGGAGGTGCTCTCATGCCCAAATGGCGTATTTTTGCTCTCTGCATGCTAGGAATACTGCCTCTCTTGCTAGGCATCACGTCGTGCGGCGGGGACGACGACGACGGCAACGGTGGCGACGCCACAGCCCCGGTGATCAGCGAGATTGAGCCGAGTGATGGCAGTACAGGGGTCTCCGTCGGCGAGGCGGTAGTCATCGAGTTCTCCAAGGCCATGGACCAGAGCACGGCCGACGGCAACATCACCCTCTCCAGCGGCACCATCACCGGCTTCACCTGGCCCGACAACGCAACACTGTCCGTGGCCCACACGGATTGGGCTGAGGCCACCGAGATCACCGTGACCGTCGGCACCGGCATGACGGACACCGGCGGCAATCATCTGCCTCAGGCGTGGACAACTTCTTTCTGGACCGAGTCATCCGCGGTCGTGTTCCATGAGAGCGATCCCGACAGCGGTGCCATGGACGTCAGCCGCAGCGTACAGCCCATGCTGCTGTTCTCGCATCGCATGGACCTGACCAGCCTGCAGAACGCCACAACGATCAGCATGGTCGGCAAGGCCGGCGCGGTCGTACCGGAATGGGTGCTGACTCACGTCAGCGACAACTGGTACCGCATCCAGTTTGCCAATGATCTCGACGCGGTGGCCATCTACAACATAGCCGTCAACACCAGTGCTTACGTGGAAGGCAATCCCAGCGAACACCTGTCCGTGGCCGTGGACATCAGCTTCACCACCGGGACCGAGGTGGACACGACACCGCCGGAGATCGAGACGGTCTTCCCTGGGGTGGGCGCCACAGTCAACCCCGATTTGACGACCGTCCTCATCACCTTCTCCGAACCCATCGACGCCCGAGAGGACATCACGCCCTCGCGGATGAGCGCCCAGCTCATGGCCGTCCTGGCTGGCGATCCGACCTGGAATGCAGACAACACGGAAATAACTGTTCACCTCCAGCCACCGTTACCGGCGGGAGTGCGCATCTTCGCGGTGTTCGACGCCGGCTCGTTCCAGGACATGGCCGGTAACGCCAACACGATCACGGACTCTATCTCGTTCACCGTGACCGGAAATGCGAATTATTTCCCCGTACTTGCGGACTGGGAGTACTTCTATCTGGATCTCATCCACGAGGAGGGTGGTGGCAAGCAGGTCTTCGACCAGGAAACCAAGGTCACCTTCGAAAATATCTCCGGCGAGACCTTCGACATGGTGGAATGGAGCTGGGACTGGTTTAACGAATTGTGGGAATTCG
>CBDURX010000480.1:0-2738 GCA_965369485.1 uncultured bacterium
CGAAAGATGACTCTTTTGAAGTGATTCCGACGGCGGCGGCCGACCTGCGTCGTCTTTATATTGATCCTCTAATTTTCATGTGAGCTGGCCATCGGTTCTGGCACCAGTACGGGGAGTTTGCCACGACGCAACGACTTGTGGTACAATTCCCACAGAATCCGGTAGAGTTCATGCCGTGACCGGACTTTTTGTTGTCTGGTCATAATGTTTTACCTCAAACTGCCCACCTGCGCAGCCCAGGGACTGCACCATCCACTCCAAAGGGGTCACTTCATGAAACTGCTTAACGTCCTCATCCTCGCCCTCATCATGCTGGCCTGCGCCGGCGTGACCACGGCTGGAACGCTCTCGCCTGGTCTGCAGAACCAGATTAGTACTCTGCAGGACTCGGATATGATCAAGGTTTTGGTCGTGATGAAGGAGCAGGCCGACATCAAAACCTTAGACAGGGAACTCCACACGCAGAAGGTCACCTTGGCCGCGCGCCATCAGACCGTTGTGGAACTCCTGCAGGATACGGCGAAGCGGACACAGAGCGGTTTGCTGGACGCCCTGGACAGCCATAAGGATACGGGCGGTATTCAGGGCTGGACGTCCCACTGGCTGATCAACGGTGTGGTCGTCAAAGGGAGCGTCGCAACCATCCGTGAGCTGGCCTTGCGCGCGGACGTGGAAATAATCGAGGCCGACCTGGTGGTCGAACTGATCGAGCCTGTCGAGTCCGGGCAGGGCTCCGACAAATCCCCCGCCGATCTCGGCGTGTTACCAGGTATCGAGGCCATCCAGGCTCCGCGGGTCTGGGAGGAACTGGGTGTGCGGGGTGAGGGAGCCCTGGTGGCCGAACTGGATACCGGCGTGGACGGCGATCATCCCGCCCTCGCCGCCCGCTGGCGCGGCAACTTCGCCCCTGCCGCGGAGTGCTGGCTCGACATAGTCGGTTTCGGCGACCCGACTCCCGAGGACTATCACGACCACGGCACCCACACCATGGGCACTCTTTGTGGACTGGCTCCCGGCGACACCATCGGCGTGGCGCCCGAGGCGCTCTGGATCGCCAGCAACGTCATCAATCAGGGCGTGGGTACTGAATTCGACAACGACGTCCTGGCCTCCCTGGAGTGGGTGGCCGATCCCGATGGCGACCCCGGCACCATCGTCGATGTACCCGATGTGGTCCAGAATAGCTGGGGGGTCAACGAGTTCTTCCCGGGTTACGTCGACTGCGACAGCCGGTGGTGGGACGCCATCGACAACACGGAAGCCGCGGGCGTGGTGGTGACCTGGTCCGCCGGCAACGAGGGCCCCGGCAGCGGTTCCTTGCGCAGCCCGGCCGACCGCGCTGCATCCCCGACCAACATCTTCAGCGTCGGCTCGACAGTGACGTACCCCCCTTACGCCATCAGCAGCTTCTCCAGCCGCGGTCCCGCCGGTCCGAACTGCGGGCCGGAAGAGTTCCGCGTCAAGCCTGAAGTGGTGGCACCGGGCAGCGACATTCTCAGTGCCAGGCCCGGCGGCGGCTACCAGATGATGAGCGGCACGTCCATGGCCGGCCCCCACGTGGCCGGGGTCGTGGCGCTGATGCGCTCGGCCAACCCCAACCTGGATGTCATCACCGTCAAGGAAATCCTGATGCAGACGGCCGGCGATCTGGGGACTCCCGGAGAGGACAACACTTACGGTCACGGATTCATCAACGCCTACGAGGCTGTCCTCTTCGCCATGACCGGCCTCGGCACGGTCGAGGGCACGGTGACCGACGCCGGCACCGGACTGCCCATCACCTTCGCGGTCGTGCGTGACGTGGGCGGGTTCAACGTCCAGACCACGGACGACAACGGCGCGTACGCCATGAGCCTGTCCGCCGAGGAACACACCCTGGAGTTCAGTGCTTTCGGCTACTACACCGAGCAGCACACCATCGTGGTTACCGAAGGCGAAACCTACTTGCTGGATGTGGACTTGACTCTGGCGCCCCAGACCAGGCTGTGGGGCTACGTCTTCGACGCTGAGGGGCTGCTGCTGCCGGGTGCCACCATCATGGCCCTCGGTACGCCTGCAGATCCGGTGCTCAGTGAAGCCGACGGTTCCTACGAGATCTTTCTGCCCGACGGTGCGACCTACGAGGTCCAGGCTGCTTATCCGGGTCTCACCACGGTGGTGCGCATGGTGGAGCTGAACGGCGAGATTCAACTGAACTTCGTCCTCCGCGAGGCGGTGATCCACTATCCCCTCCTCGACATGAGCTTCACGAGCGTCGATTTCACTACGCTCCCGGACATGATAAAGGTCCAGAACAGGTACTTCGGTAACCTCGGCAGCGGTAATCTCAACTACTGGTTGACCGTGGAGGCCGTCGAGGGGAAAGCCCTGGCGGCACCGCCGCGTTCATCAGTGCAAGCGGTTCCTCACCTCGACCTGGTCAAGGGGGAAGAGGATCCCCGGCCGGGTGTGGCGCCGGTGACGGGCCACGGCGGCCCCGACGGCTTCGGCTACACCTGGATCGACAGCGACGAGGTCGGCGGTCCCGTGTACGACTGGGTCGAGATCAGCGGCATCGGCACTTTCGTCGGCAGTGGGGACGATGTGAACCACGGTCCCTTCCCGCTGGGCTTCACCTTCAACTTCTACGGCACCGACTTCACCACGATCCGGGTCTGTACCAACGGGTTTCTGTCGTTCACCGCGACGAATGCGCCGTATATCAACGACCCCATTCCCAACAGTGCACAACCCAACAA
>CBDURX010000481.1:0-2730 GCA_965369485.1 uncultured bacterium
GCAGGCTACTATGCCGGCAAAACGTAAGTCAACCAGTTATTTCGTAACAGGCCCTTAGCGCGGCTCATGAACCCTGATTCCTCGGACGCGGCCTCACACCGGAAGAACGCAGTGTGGATTGCTGGATCTCTTCCAGGAAAACGGCGGCCTTGACGGTCAGTAGGCTCGTCCAGAACGACAGTGGTGGTATCAGTGAATTGAGGGGTTGAAACGGAGTTGAAGGTTGAAACGCCCGATAGTCCGCCCAGATCAGGGACTCCGGTACACCAGGGCGTTGACGTTCATCCCCGCGCCGACGGAAGCGAACACCTGCACGTGACCATTCCTCGACTGGTGGTGCTCGATCTTCCCCTTGCGCAACAGGTCGAGCAAGGTCGGTATGGTGGCCACCGAACTGTTGCCGAGCCACGAAATGGTCATGGGCATGATGGAAGTCGTCTCCACCGGCACGTCGTATAGCCGGCCCAGGCGCTTCACGATGGCCGCGTCCATCTTCTCGTTGGCCTGGTGGATGAGGATCTTGTCGACGTCGCGGATATCCAGGCCCGCCTTGTCGAGGCTCGCCTTGACGATCTTCGGCACAGTCGCCAGGGCGTACTCGTACACGTTGCGACCTTCCATCTTCAGGTAAATCTCGTTGCCCTCGTGAGTGGAACTGTACGACTCCCGCATCCACAGCAAGTAAGCCCGTTCGATCGAGTCCGTCCGTGCGGCATGGGAGAGGATTCCCACCGGTTTATCACTCGTTAACGCCTCGAGAATGGTGGCGCCGGCGCCGTCGGAGTAGATCATGCTGTCCCGATCGTGGGGGTCGGAGATCCTGGACAGGGTCTCGACGCCGATGATCAGCGCCCTCTCAGCGTCGCCGGACCTGATGAAGTAGTCGGCCTGGATCATCCCTTGCACCCAGCCGGGACATCCGAAGGCGATGTCGTAGCCGACGGTGTGCGGATTCTCGATGCCTAGCTTGTGTTTTACCCGCGAGGCCAGACTGGGCACGAAATCGGATCTCCGGTTCCCATGCTGGACATCCCCGAAGTTGTGGGCGACAATGATGTAGTCGAGCCCTTCCTTGTCGACTCCCGAGGACTCCAGCGCCTCCCGCGCCGCGAAGAAAGCGATGTCGGACGACACGAGATCATCGGACACGTACCTTCTCTCGGTGATGCCCGTTATCTTCTGGAAGCTGGCGATGATTTCCTCGTTGGACTTGTCGTAATTCTGTCCGTCTGCGTCACAGAACTCACGATGCAGGAAACTCTCGTTGGGAACGGTCTCGGCGGGGATGTAACAGCCGGTTCCAACAATGACGGAATAGATTCTATCGTCCACGGATCCTTCCCCCTCTAATCCACTCCGCGTGAGCGGAGTGATTTCCTTGTCGAGCAGTCCAGATCGACTAGAAACTGGCTTCCGCCAAACATAACTCAAGGGTTATACGGCAGCTAGTAGAGCCTGGCTGCTTCCCACTTCATTGTCGGACCGGAGATGCGGGCCGACGGTGATGGCAGCACCACCAGCCCGCGTCTCGTCACTTGACCAGTGCCAGCTTCGTCCGGCTCACCAGTTGACCATCAACTTCCAGGGCTGCCAGGTAGAGTCCCGAAGCCAGATCCTCGGCGAACCAGGTCACTCGGTGCGGTCCCTGAACCAGATCCCCCTCTACCAACTGGGCGACCCGACGGCCGCGGGCATCGAAGATGCTCAGGCACACGTGGCCCCTCTGCCCCAGACTGAATTGCAGCTCCGTCGCTGGATTGAAGGGATTGGGGTAGCTCTGTAGAACCACCGGCGCCGCGGGGGACTCCGAGACAGCCGTGGGAACACTCCCCACCGTGTACACGTAGATGGCACTCGCGGTGGGATAGACATTGGACACGGCGATGATCACCTCGGCATACCCGGCGGCCTCGGTGAAAGCGTAGTAGCCGTCGTTAGTGATCTCGTCCAGCGTCACGAAGTGTACCAGGGACGGCAATACCGGATCCCGCGCCAGCATCGCCAACCGGAAATCCCGCAAATCGTTGCCGTTGAAATCGATGGTAGGAGCTCCCTCGAAATCCAGCAGGCGGATGTACTCCGCCGCCCAGTTCTGTACGCTGCCGGAGGCGGTGGCGGGGTAACTGTTGTGGGTGCGGTAGGCCAGGAACGGCGGCAAATCGTCCCCGTTGTAACCATACTGGCCGTCCGGCACGCTCGTATCATCCAAGAAGTTGGCCACAGCCCAGTCGCCGAAGATGTCCTCCATCGTCACGACGTACCCCAAGTCCGTCAGGGCCATCAAGTAGCCGGCCATGCCGTTGGCCGGGTGGTGGGTCACCTCCCAGATGGTGGGTTGGCCACCGTACTGCTCGTAGATGTACAGGGACCAGAGGTAGGTCTTGATGTAATCCGCCCAGAGGCTGTTCCAGGTGATGAGGCTGTTGTCCGGGTTGGCGTTGAAGCCGGAAATGTTGTCGGGGTTGCCAAAGAGCCACATGGCCAGCTCGGCGAGGCCCTCGTCGACCCAGGTGTTCTCGTTGCTGTCCTGATTGAAATGGATCATGTGTTCGAACTCGTGCGCGGCGACGCCCAGCATGTAGGGGCTGCCGGTGTTGTGGTTGTCGCTGGCAAGATAGACAACATCCGCCTCGTTGCTGTGGAAGGGTTGCGAGCCGTCCGGGAACTGGTCGTAGATCCAGAAATAGCCGTCGGCCGAGATGTTGAAGCGGTAGTAGAGCAGGAAGATCC
>CBDURX010000482.1:0-2729 GCA_965369485.1 uncultured bacterium
ATGGATCTTCACCTTTCGGGATGCCCCTTCACCTTGGCTTGCCTCATTTCCTGCTGGCAGTGACTGGAGGAATCGTAGGCCGGAGAGTGCCTTTTGTGAGAGTGAGCCTGTTCGTCTACCTGGGGCTGGTTTTAATGATGACTTATGCTGGCTATCCACTGTGGAAATTCCTGCCCCTGCTCGCTTACGTGCAGTTTCCTTGGCGGCTGCTAGCGATCATCGCGGTGCTTCAGGTGATTTGTGCTTGCGGCTTGGCCCACGCGAGGGTGTTTCGGAGCGGCGTCGTTGGATTCGGTCTTCTGCTCGTTTTAGCGACAGGCGTTGTCCTTTCCGCTCGGAACCAGTTCCAATTCGAGAAAATCTACGAGATCGAACGCGAGCAGATCACCACGAGCTCAGTGCCGCCCTTCCGCGATTATGAATCTTTCAACAGTACGGACTTTTTACCGAGGACCGTCAAGGAGAGGCCGGCCCGCATGCGCCAGGATGAAGCAATGGTCCACCCGCAGGAGGGGAGCGAGGTGGATCTGCAGGCTCTGCCGGGCCATTCTCCTTACCACATCAAAGTCGGTTTCCGAACCGGGGCTGAGCCCGCTGTGGTCGTGATCGATCAGTTCGGCTTTCCCGGCATGAAGGTGATCCTGACTGGAGGTTCGACTCCTGCCACCGTAATGGTGCCCGACCTCCTGGTCGACGGCAGGATGGCTGTGACCCTACCGGCTGACAGTCAGGGGACCCTCGAGGGTTACTACGACGGCCCGCCCGGTTGGCGGATCCACTGGGCGGCCATCCTGTTGTGGTTCTTGGGATTGAGTGGGGCGGGTCTCTTCCAGTACCGTCGGAGGACGGCCAATCCTGACCTCAGACAGTCTGGATGACATCGAAAGCTATCTGGAACTAGGCCCCTGAGGATTCCGCGTTTTCGAGCAACCAGCCCCTGGTGTATTGGTCCACCGGTTGCACCTGGCAATCACCACTACAGCGCGGAATCTCTCGATCTGGATTAAACCCGGGGCGGGGTGCTCATGGGACCGAGGGCCTCGGGACGGATATCGACGGTGGGTTCCCCGAAGAGGGAGAGTTTCAGCCAGCGGAAGGCGAAGCGCAGCAGCGCCTCGTCGTTCTCCTTGATGGCCGCCAATGTATCATCCTCTATAACGAACCGCCGCAAGAAGGTACTGTCGAGGATGAATCGTCGGAACCTGTCCAGGTCGTAGCAGGCGGTGTAGAACATCTCCATCTTATCGGGCGTGAGGATCTTGCCCTTGGCGAAGTAATCGTGAAGGGTGATCTCCTTGAACAACCGCCCGAACTCGTCGTACGGATCGACACCCTGGTCCGCTAGCCACTCACGAACCGTCCACTTTCCGGGCTCAGCGAATCCCTCGCAGACGTCCTCCTTCATCAGAAAGTAGAACTCCTCGCCCGTGTCGTCGTCCTTGGGCGAGGCCATCCCGAGGGGATATATGCGACACGGCCAGGGCCGGTCCTCGTAAATGGTGCAACCCTCGAGTCCAACCAGCTGACACGGCAGGTTATCCTGCGCGTGGTCCATCTTGAACATCACCACCGGGTACTTCTGGCTCTTCTCGACGGGGAGCTGGGTATACTGGTCGAGGAACTCGCCTGATTCCATGTCGAGGGCGTTTTTCATGCGCAAGACGTCGTACGGAGTGAGAAAGATGTTCACATCGGCGCAGCAGGCGTTGAAGCAAGGAACTTTGGCGTGACAGCCGAACTGGAACTTCGCATCCAGGTCCAATCGCTCGTAATCCTTGAGGATCTTCTCCTTGAGCTGGTTGATGGGTGAGAGCTCTTCCTCCGTGGGCGGCATGAAGGGGGTATCGCGACGGGCAGTGTCGTGCTGGTGGCCGGTCTCGGGAGACCCGCTTTGCTTCTGGCTGTTCTTGGCGTCGTCGCTCAATGGATCTCCTCTTCAGGATCGACTCGTTTCTTCAAGGCGGACTTGGACCAGACCGGCAACGGCCCGGTCTCGCCGGTATCGGGATCGAGACGGTGACGGTAGGAAGCCACGACGTCGTATTTCTCCTTCATCCACTGCCAGCCCCGCACGAAGTAGGGGCAATCGTCGCTGAAGCAGATGTACTGGATCTTACCACCCCAGGAGGTCAGATCCGGGCTGCGCCAGGGTAGCAGCCTGGCTCCGCAGTGGGGGCAAGTGGGGTTCGGTTTTTCGGAGGTCATCTGTTCACACCCTGTTGAATCCAAAGCTGTTCTACCTGGAAATTAAGCTCCGGAGTCGCGTAGCGCCAGGGGTTCTTTCGGCAGTCGAACGTACATTGAATGAACTGGCAATCAAAGAGTTACCGAGGTAGGCGTGGCTTTGATTTCGGGCCCGAGGGGAACTCGAGACAGCGCCGAGCGACATTGTTGAGTGATCTGTTCATCCCTGAAGGCACAGGCATTGGCCGCGTCGGCAATTCACCGAAGCTCGCGAGGGTTTTTACCAGGTGATACCTGGTTGCCGTCAATCCGGCGGGCTCTACTGGATGGGCTCGCCGGTCCGTCGATCGTGGTACGCCCAAAAAGGACACTCGGGGCAAACCTCGCCCACCGGATAGTCGATGCCTTCCTCATGGGGGCAGCCCATGATCCCGTCGCTGCCGGGCTCCCTCCTAACGTCTATGCCCGTGATGTACGGCATTGGCGCCTTGGCGTTCGCCGAGCACAACCTGCTGAGCCCGTCCGGGAGGTAGCCGCGAAGCAGA
>CBDURX010000483.1:0-2727 GCA_965369485.1 uncultured bacterium
GACAGGCAATCTGGGCCTACAGGTGCGCAACACAGGCAGCATCTTGGCCGCAGACGTCACGGCGCAGCTCACCACGGAAAGCCCCTGGATCATCATCTCGGATCCGGACGCCAGCTTCGGCAACGTGGCCGCGGGGGGGACGGCGGACCACACCCAGGATCCCCTGACCCTCGAGGTCAGTCAGAGCTGTTTCGAGGGCCACTTGGCCAGCTTCACCCTGACCCTGCAATTCAACGGTCAAGCGCTGGATGAAGTGGAATTCACCCTGCCCGTGGGTAGCGCGGGGAGCGACGATCCGGTGGGGCCAGATGGTTACGGTTACTACGCCTTTGACAACACGGATACCGGCTATCTCTTCGCGCCGACTTACAACTGGGTGGAGATCGATCCGAACTACGGTGGCAATGGCACCAGCGTGGGGCTGACCGATTTCGGCTGGGAGCAGGACGACACCGAGGTCGTCGATCTGCCGTTCACCTTCCGCTTTTACGGGCAGGAGTACGACAAGGTCTCTATCTGCTCCAACGGATGGGTCGTCATGGGCGAGACCTACCTGCGCCATTACCGTAACTGGAGCCTACCCAGCGCGGGCAGCCCTGAAGCCTTGATCGCACCCTTCTGGGACAACCTCAACCAGGTGGGCTCGAACATGGTCTACACCTGGTACGACGCGGAGGTCCATCGCTTCGTCGTCCAGTGGAGCCGCATGCCCAACCACCGCACAGGTGCGGTGCAGAACTTCGAAGTCATCCTCTACGACCCACTCCATTCCCCCACCCTCACGGGTGACGGCAAGATCCTGTTCCAGTACGACACCGTGAACAACACCGACGATCGTGACGGTTACGCTACGGTCGGCATCCAGAACCTGGACCATACCGACGGCCTGCTTTACAGCTACTGGAACCAGTATGCTCCCGGGGCCGCTTCTCTCGTTTCAGGCCGGGCCATCCTCTTCCAGCCCGTCCTCTCAAGCCAGGCCGCCACTATTGATGTGGAGCCGGCATCCATCTCGCGGATTATTGCGCAGGGGGAAACGGCCACCGAGTGGCTGCACATCAGCAACAACGGCGAGCCGGGGTCGAGCTTGCTTTTCTTCATCGATACGGTCGATCCCAACTACCCGACCGCAACGGTCGGCAGCCCCGTGCTGGACATCAGTGGCTCTACACTGGAAGCCGATCCACAGCAGTACATGCCGGGCAGCACCTTCGACGTGGTCCTGACAGTCACCTGTGTCAGTATCGGCGGAGAGTGGGTCGTCGGCCTGAATCTCGACCTACCGGCGGGAGTCGTATTGAACTCAGCCACCCCCCTCGAGGGCGGGTGGGGGGGACCCATCCCCTACACGGGTCCTACGGGAGACGGCGTGACCGGTGTTTGGTCCGATGGCGGATTCCTCGTCAACGGCGATCAAGCCACGTCAACGGTCAACCTCACCTTTGCCGAGGCAGCTGGTAACGTGACCGTGCCGTGGGAGCTGGTGGGTAGTAACAGTGGTAACCCGCCCCATCAAGTCACGGGTTCGGTGGTCTTTACCCAGACCGGGCCCGCTGTCTGGGTGGTCTCCCCCAACGGGGGCGAAGCATGGGCCATCGGCGAGGAGCACCAGATCGAGATCCAGGCCCAGTTCGGCCCCGAGCTCGTCACCATCGCCCTGCAACGCGAACCGGGAGGTCCTTGGGAAACGCTCGCCACGGATGTGCCTACACTGGATGGGGGGCTGACCTGGACCGTGACCGGTCCCATCACGGCGTCAGCGCGCGTGAAGGTCACCGACCAGGAAGATCCCTCCCTCACCGACACCAGCGATGAAGTGTTCACCATCTTCCGCCCCCTGGACTGGATCCAGCTGGACAGCTACCAGGGGATCGTGGAGCAGGGTTCCACTGCGAACATCCAGGTAACCCTGGATGCCACCGGTCTAACGGACGACGATTACGTAGCCAACCTGGTCGTCATCAACAGTGCCGGTGATCCGGTGGTGGTCCCAGTGACCCTGACCGTTTTCTCGGGTGCCACGGATGTGCCTGAAGACCTACCCACCGTGCTGGCGCTGGAAGGGAACTTCCCTAACCCCTTCAATCCCCGCACGGCCATCAGTTTCGCCTTGCCGCGCGCGGGGCAGGTCCGCTTGAACATCTACAACGTGGAAGGCCGCCGCATCGCCACCCTCTTGGACGAGCCGTTGACGGCGGGCCGTCACCACGTGATCTGGGATGGCCGGGACGTCAGCGGCCAGACAGTGGCCTCGGGAGTCTACTTCTACCGCCTGGAGACGGGGGCAGAGACCTTGAGCGGGAAGATGGTCTTGATGAAATAGACCGCGCGATGAAGTAGATCGCGCGACTCGTATCTTGATGGACGAGCCATACGCCCGGCTGTCGATTCCCTCGCGGGTACAGCAGTCGGGCGTCCTCTATAAAAGACACACAGTCGTCTTCCGCGCTCGGCCTTCGGCGTGAGTGTCCCTTCAGGTACAGCACGATTCCTCTTAAGTCCTTTCTGTATAACACACTCATGGATCTCCCCGTGGCGGTATGAATCTGGTTATGGTGACGAGTGTACACCGATTGGTCCAGTTGCAGAGAGGGAACGAGGCGGTTGGGCCGTTCGGATAGCGAAGGAGAAGAAGATGAAACGCCTGCCATGGACGAGACTCATAGGTCGCCGCTTGATCGGTCCCGTGTTGAGTTTGCTGGCCCTGCTGGTTTTACTGGCGATTCT
>CBDURX010000484.1:0-2725 GCA_965369485.1 uncultured bacterium
GACCCCCTCAGTGACCTCACCCTGGAGGTGTCGGCCTGGCTGTTGCCTCTCCAAGAGGACGGCTCTACGCCTCTTCTTTCCTCAGGTGGCGCCGGGGAGTTGTCGTCCGCACCCGAGAACGCACCTTGGCCCGGCATCGCGGCAGACTTGCGGATCACCCACCAGGACTCGTTGTTACTTGCAGGCCAGGTCCGGTACCCTGGACGGTTCTCCCTTGACCCGGTGGGCTGGACTGCTGCCGCCACCGATTCGGTCGTCCTGGAACTCCGTTCCCGCACCATCCGTCTGGCCGAGCTGCAGCCGTACCTGCCGGCCGGCATCGCTCTGGAGGGGGAGTGCAATCTCGCGGCTGCCGTCCGCGGCGTTGGTGAAGAACTGCGGGTGACCGGCCACTTCGAGGCCCCCGGGATGACGGCCCGCCTGGAGGACGGCAGTTGGCTGACCGCCGACAGCCGGGTCGATCTGGGCGGCACTGTCCAGGAACCGGCCGTCGAGGGCAAGATCACCATCACGGGTGGCTTGATCCGCCTGCCCGAGGTGCCGCCCCAGTTGCTGCCCACCGAGGGAGAGGCCATACTCTGGCAACTGGCGGCCGCGGACTCGCTGCCCACACCGGACAGTCACGAGGCCGCCACGGCGAAAGACGATGACGCCACGGCTACCGCTCTGCAGAAATCCAGCCAACCCAGTCAGAAGCAACCGATCAAACCCCAGCTGGCGGTGAAGCTGGACTGCCCCGGCACCCTCCGGGTGACCGGGCACGGGCTGGACGTGCTCCTGGCCGGCGACCTGGACGTGGGCTTGCAAGGCGGCCTCCCCGCGGCCGCCGGTCAGCTGGAGGCGGTGCACGGGACCTTCCGCCTTCTCGGCCGGGTGTTCGAGATCGAGAAAGGCGAGGTCACCTTCTACGGCGACGAGGTCTCCCTGAACCCCGAGCTGGATCTGAGCCTGACAACCTACGTCAGCGGCACCCTGTTTCGCGTCCAGATCCTGGGCAACGCTGAGGAGCCGGAGCTGGTCCTCACCTCGGAACCGTACATGAGCGAGAGCGACATCATCTCCATGCTGCTCTTCGGCCAGCAGCTCTACCAGCTGGACGGCGGCCAGGAGGATCTGCTCCAGACCCGGACCAACGAGATCCTCGCCAGTTATGGCGCCGCCCAGCTGCAGGATCAGGTGGGTAGCCAGATGGGGATCGACGTGATCACTTACGGCCAGGGAACCGACAAGGACAGTACGGCCGGGTCGCTCACCGTCGGCAAGTATCTCAGCCCCAAGGTGCTGATGAAGTACGAGAAGGTCCTGGAAAAGCACAGCGCCTACTACGTCCACCTCAACTACACGATCGACCGCAACTTCAAGTTGGAGACCACCTACGGCCAAAGCGGCAATTCCGGCATAGCGGTGAAGTGGGGGAAGGATTACTGATACGGACTACTTCACAAGCGTGATCTTTCCACTCTCGGTCCCGCCCACGTGTTGCAGACGGTAGAAATACACACCACTGGCCAGGCGCGAGGCGTCCCAGTCCACACTCCGGGCGCCGGCTTCCTGATACTCGTGTAAGATGGTGGTGATCCTCATCCCCATGAGGTCGTAGATGTCCAGCTTCACCAACGACGCCTCCGGTAAGGCGTACCGGATACGTGTGTGGGCATTGAAGGGATTGGGGTAGGCGTAACTTCTCAGCATCACGATGGGCTCGCCGGTCTCGTCACCGGGCATACCAGTAATATGTGTGTTGGTGAACAGGTAGGTCGATCCATCCCAGTTGGATACCGCCATGTCTTTACGGGGCGAGTAACGGAAGTGAATGGTGACGGAATCGAGGGGCGACGAGGCCAGGGAGACCCAGCCGTTCTTACGGTGGTAACAGTAATCCGCTCCGGAGAGCAGTGCGCCGTCCACCTCTACGGCGTCGATGCTCTGCAAATGCCTCTCGCCCAGGTAGAACAACTGGCGCCGCTCGGCGACGGTAAACGTCTTGGCCTGCGTCACTGTGTGGCCGTTGTCCACGTCGGCGAAGGTAATGTTCTCGATGACCGACTCGTAATCCGAGCTCGTGGTCCAGCTAGGAAGGAGTGGGAAAGCGCCGCCGTCGTTGTTGTACACCTGCACCAGACCCCACCAACGCCCCGTGACGAGGTCCTGCTGCCCGTCGCGATCCATGTCGCAGAAGACGGCCTCGGAACCGTACCCGCTGGTCGCGGACACCCAGTCCGCGCTGTTGTTCAGAATGCCTTGATTGGAGTAATGAATCTTGAAGTAACCCGAGCCGCTCTGCTGTGAGTTGTAGGCCACACCCAGGTCGAGATATCCGTCGCCGTTCAGATCGGCGAAATCGAAGGAGTTGCCGTTGTCCGGCAGATCGCTCACCCAGCCCGGTGTGGTCTCGAGGGCGCCCTGGATGCTGTAGTAGATCTTGACCGGCCCACCGGAGGTCAGGAGGGCCAGATCGAGGTCGCCGTCGTCGTCGATGTCCACGAACTGAGCATCGTAGCTGGTATCGAAGTCGTCGGAGACCCAGCCGGGGGTGGTCGCCAACACTCCGCCGACATTGAAGTAAATGAGGTTCTGCTCGAAATAGCCATAGTAGGACTCGCCGGTAGCCACGGCCAGGTCGAGGTCGCCGTCACCGTCCGCATCGCCGAAGGTGCCGCGGAAGCAATAGAAGCTGTTCTCGGTCTCCCAGGAAGGTGTCGTCTCGAGCACACCTGCGTGGTTC
>CBDURX010000485.1:0-2721 GCA_965369485.1 uncultured bacterium
GCCGTCGGCAGCGGGGATATCGCCTACCAGCGGGTGATCAACAAGATCCAGCCACCGGCCACCTCGGCGACCGACAAGATGGTTTCCTTCGGCAAGGATATTTACGACACCTTGCGTCACTACCACGTCGAGGGTGTGCGCGTGGCAGGGGTCGACAATCTCATGGTCTCCTTTGGTCGTTGCTGCCAGCCCATTCCGGGGGACGAGATCGTCGGCGTGATCACGCGCGGGCGTGGCGTCACCGTGCACCGGTTCGGCTGCCCCAACCTGGCCGATCCCCAGTTCGTCGACCGCAAGATCGAGGTGACCTGGGACGTCGAAGCCAACCAGACCTTCCTGGTGAAGCTCATCGTCACGGCCTCCGACCGCCAGCACTTGCTGGCCGAGATCGGTCAGGTCATCAGCGGCGAGGGCACCAATATCCGCAGCGGTGAGTTCACCGCCGAGAACGATCTGGCACGGGCAACCTTCCTGGTGGAGGTGCGGAATCTCAACAATTTCCAGAGGATTCTGCGGAGTGTCAGCCGGATTGACGGCGTGCAAAAGGTCGATCGCTACCAGTTGACGCGTCTGGAACCCATCAAGGACAAGGAATGAGGTGTGTGATTCAGAGGACGGGCCCTGCCCGCGTGCGTATCGACGGTGAGAGTGTCGGCAGCATCGCTGAGGGACTGGTGGTGCTGGCGGCCTTCACGGCGCAGGACAGCGAGGAAGGGTTGCGGTGGATGGCCAGGAAGATACCCGCCCTACGTCTCTTCAACGACGCCGAGGGTCGCATCAATCTCTCCCTGCAAGAGGTGGGTGGCGGGATACTGCTCGTCTCACAGTTCACCCTTTACGGGGATTGTCGCAAGGGGAACCGACCCAGCTTCATCGGTTCGGCGCCCCCGGCGCAGGCCGAAATCCTCTACGGCCGGTTCGCCAACCTGTTGCGCGAGGAGTGGCCCGATGTGGCCGAAGGTCGTTTTGGCGCCGTGATGGATGTCGAGCTGGTGAACAGGGGACCGGTGACCGTCATCGTGGACCGCGAGCGGAAGGAGAAACTGCCTTGACCGTGACCCCGTTCGTGGACTTGCCCGCAGATCTGGTCCTGGTGCTGGCCTCGATCTCACCGCGGCGGGCCGAGCTGTTGAAGGTGGCGGGCGTGCCTTTCGAGGTCGTGCCCGCCGGTGATGTGGAGCAGGCCGAGGCGAAGGCCAACGGCTCCCTCCGGGACGATCCGGCCCGCTACGCCGTCACGCTGGCCATGGCCAAAGCGACGGCCGTGGCGAGCCGGATGCCGGAACGGTTGGTCCTGGGAGCGGACACCGTGGTGGTTCTGGACGGCCGGATTCTGGAGAAACCGGCAGATTCCCGGGACGCCGCACGTATTCTGGCCCGGCTGTCCGGCCGGAGCCACCTGGTGATCACGGCCCTGGCGCTCCTGGGTGGACCGGCCTGCGCGCAATGGACGGGCCACGAGGAAACCACGGTGGAATTCCTGACTCTGTCGCCGGAAGCCATAGCGCGGTACGTCGCCACGGGCGAGCCCATGGACAAGGCCGGCGCTTACGGCATTCAAGGGTACGGCGCGTTGATGGTCCGCCGCATCGAAGGGTGTTACTTCAACGTCATGGGCTTGCCTCTTGCACGGCTGGGCGTGGCGTTGCGGGTAGGGTTGGGTCAGACCCAGGCCACCAGCCTGGATCATTGAAACGATGGGCATTTGAACGGGCGCAGTAGGCCATTTGTGAAAAATGCGGGCTAACAGGAGGGACCCGAAGTGACGGTCAGTAAGCCGGAGGCTCTGCCCTTTCCCTTCCCGACGGTGAGCTACCGCGACAGCAGTGTCGTGCTCATCGACCAGACCTTGCTACCCGAAACCCTCTCGTGGCGGGTGTGTCGCGACATCCCTGCTCTTTGCCAGGCCATCCGGGAACTCGCGGTGAGGGGTGCTCCCGCCATCGGTGTGGCGGCCGCCTACGGCCTGGTGCTTTCCTGGCAGAAGGCTTCGGCCCGGCTGGGCAGCAGCGCGGCGTTGCTGGACCAGCTGCAAGCCGATCGCAAGGCACTGGCCGCGACCCGGCCCACAGCCGTCAATCTGTTCTGGGCACTGGCCCGGGTGGGGGATCTGGCTACTGCCTTGGTGGCCGACGGCCGCGATCCGCAGGCGGTGCTCACACTGCTCGAGGCCGAGGCCGACCGCATTCTGGCCGAGGACATCGCCACCTGTCGCGCGTTGGGCGCCGCAGGTGCCGCTCTGCTGCCAGACGAGGCGACCATCCTGACCCATTGCAACGCCGGGGGGCTGGCCACCGGTGGTTACGGCACAGCTCTGGGAGTCGTTTACGCGGCCCAGGAGGCGGGCAAGCGGATACATGTCTTCGCGGACGAGACCCGGCCGTTGTTGCAGGGAGCGCGCTTGACGGCGTGGGAACTGGGCGCCCGCGGCATCGACATGACCCTCCTGTGCGAAGGCGCCGCGGCCACACTCTTGCGCGACGGCAAAGTGGACGCTGTGGTGACCGGTGCGGACCGCATCGCGTGCAACGGGGACACTGCCAACAAGATCGGTACCTACACTCTGGCCCTCCTGGCGCGGGAGCACGCTGTGCCGTTCTACATCGCGGCGCCGGCCTCGACATTCGATCCCCACACCCCGGACGGGTCCGGCATCGTCGTGGAAGAGCGGGCCGGGGCCGAGATTCTGGGTTTCGGGGCGTGTCAGGTGGCTCCCGCGGG
>CBDURX010000486.1:0-2713 GCA_965369485.1 uncultured bacterium
TTACCCAACGGATCAACAAATGTTTTACCTCCCGCCCAATCAGGCAGGAAAGCCTGACGTATGGCCCGTCGGCCATAATGAATTCCACGAGAATGCCGTACGTTTTGTCTTGGCGGCCCTTGCGGGTGATGGTGTAGGAGCCGCCGCCGGTTTCGAGCACGTGTGTGGTGTTTGCCAAGTCCGAGGCGACTGGGTTGATGCGCGAGGGTTGGCCCAAGAGCAAGGTCCTGGCCTCCTATTGCTCGGCCATGGCCCATCGCGTCGTCACGCTCCTGGAGCAGGTGGGCGTCGAGAAGGAGTTCGCCATCACGGGAGGCATCGCCAAGAACAGCGGCGTCGTCAAGCGGTTAGAGAAGGAGATCGGTGTGGAAGCGCTGCCGACTAGATACGATACCCAGATCGCCGGCGCCCTCGGCGGCGCCCTCTTCGCCCAGAATTTGCTGAAGAAGAAGCTAAAATCCAACTGATCCGGGCGGCGCCAGCCCCTGCGGCGGCACTACCTGAACGGCGTAGGAGGCGGGCCATGCTGGCACACTACGGTTACAAGGACGGTTCCGGCGACTACTTCATCACCATCGACACTGACAAGTGCGTCGCGTGTGAGGACCACGGTTGCGTGCCCGCCTGTCCGGCCCAAGTCCTACAGATCATTGTGGACGATTATGACGACGAGGTCGCAGCCATCGCCGAGGATCATCGCAAGAAGATCAAGTATTCCTGTGCAGTCTGCAAACCCGACCGCGATCGCCCTGAGTTGCCGTGCCTCATTGCCTGTAAACCGGGCGCCATTGCGCATTCGTGGTGATGGTCAAGATCACATTGGACAGCGTCGAGATCGAGGCGAGCGCGGGATCGACCATCCTGGCCGCGGCCGATGCCGCGGGCGTCTACATTCCCCGTCTCTGTTCCCACCCCGACCTGCCGCCGGTTGATCCGGCAACCTTGCAAGCCTGGCCGGAGGTCCATCTGGGCCCGATGCTTCTGCGCCGTTCGGAGGGGGCGCGGGCCGACGGAGGGGCCCAAGAGGCCTACGAGGGTTGCCAGCTGTGTCTGGTGGAGATCGTCGGTGAGAGTGAGCCGGTCCGGTCCTGCTGTACCGTCGTGACCGAAGGTATGCGTTGCGTGACGTCCAGCGCCACTCTCCGGGCCCGGCGCCGGTCACGCCTCGGGCAGATCTTCAGCAGTCATCCCCACGCCTGCCTGCAGTGTGCCCAGCAGGCGGGGTGTTCCCAGGAACCGTGCTCGACAAACGTGGCCAAGGAAGAACGCTGCTGCCCGATTTTCCATGATTGCGAGCTGCGGCGGGTGGCCGCCTACGTAGGTATTCCGGATGACACTCCCCGCTACCGGCCGCCCGGATTGCCACTGGTGGACGATGAACCCATCATTCTCCGCGATCACAACCTCTGCATCGGCTGTTTGCGCTGCGTTCGCATGTGCCGTGACGTCAGGAAGGTGGACGCTCTTGGGTTCCTGCCGGGCGAGGGCGGCAAACCCCTGGTCGGTACTCGTGCAGCCACCCTGCTGGATTCGGGTTGCCAGTTTTGCCTGAGCTGTGTCGAGGTCTGCCCCACCGGCACTCTGCGGTTGAAGTTCGACGACCCCCGGCTCGACGGCGACAGGGTCGCCCGCTGTGTGGCCAGTTGCCCAGCCAGCATCGACGTCCCCCGTTATCTGCGCGAGATCAGCCGTGGTGAGTTTGCCCGCGCCGAGGCCGTCGTGCGTCAGGCGGCGCCGCTGCCACGTGTCCTGGGACAGGTGTGCTTTCACCCATGCGAAGAGCATTGTCTGCGCACTGAACTCTCCAGCAAACCGGTCGCCATCTGTGCGCTGAAACGTGCCGCCACCGAACACATGAACAGACCGGCCTGGAAATCCGCCCTCGAGCCGTCGGCTGCCTCAGGCAAGACGGTCGCCGTCGTGGGCGCCGGTCCGGCGGGCCTGGCAGCGGCCTGGTTCTTGAGACTGAAAGGCCATGGAGTGGTCGTTTACGATTCCCAGTCAGAGCCTGGCGGCTGGCTTCGCCACGGCATTCCGCGCTACAGGTTGTCGCCGGCTGCTCTCGATGCCGACGTCGCGGACATCGTGGGCATTGGTGTCCAACTGGTTCTGGGAGTCGAGGTAGGCAAGGACGTCGATTTCTCTGACCTGCGGGTCGAACACGACGCCGTGTTCATCGCGGCGGGTGCCCGCAAGGCGAAAGAGCTACCCTGCCCGGGTGGTCAGCTGACCGGAGTTCAGAGCGGTCTCGCGATGTTGAAAGATCTCGTCCTCGGTGCCGAAGCCGTCGGTCTACCATTTTCTGGGGAGAATATCGTCGTCATCGGTGGCGGCAACGTGGCCATGGATGTTGCCCGCACGGCTCTGAGGTTGGGCTCGGCTGCCGTACATCTGTACTGTCTGGAAGCAGCTGATCAGATGCCGGCCCACGCTTGGGAAATCGCCGCTGCCGAACACGAGGGAGTCGTGATGCATTCCGGATGGGGTCCTCTGCTCATCGCAGGGGAGTCGAGGGTCACGCGAGTGGATTTCCACCGCTGCACATCAGTGTTCGATGCCGGTGGGCGGTTCGCTCCTGACTACGACGAGAGTGTCACTGCCTCCCAGGTAGCCGACCGCGTTCTTGTGGCCAT
Source organism: uncultured bacterium (assembly GCA_965369485.1). Classification (GTDB taxonomy): domain Bacteria; phylum Krumholzibacteriota; class Krumholzibacteriia; order LZORAL124-64-63; family LZORAL124-64-63; genus CBDURX01. The sequence goes on from CBDURX010000486.1 coordinate 2,634, forward strand.
CGGCCAGGAGACTGCTCTCGCCTTCCTGGACGGCCTGGGGATTGGCGGAGGGGAGGGAACCGGTACGGTGATCATCGATG
>CBDURX010000487.1:0-2698 GCA_965369485.1 uncultured bacterium
GAAATCACTCCACCAGTCGGTCACCGGAGCCACGCCGGCCTCGACAGCCTCCACGGGGTGCTTGCCGAGGGCGATTTGCTGGTAGATCAGAGGCAATCTCTCCGTACCCCAGCGCAATGCGATGTACTTGACCAGAGCGGACATGCCGTAACCGTGGTTCCGGGCGTCGAGGGCATCACCGATAGCTCCGGCGTGCATCCCTGCGTAGGGCAGCATCTCGAGGCCGGCGCGGACGGCGGGCACGTAGTATTCCTCGTCCGTGAACAGCTCCTCCGACCAGACGGACATGGCCTCGTCCAGCCACAAGTGGCGCCCGGGTGTTTCGGCCTGCTCGCCGGCCGAACGCGGGTCGTAGAGGGCCTGGACCAGGTGAAAGAATTCGTGCCCTGCAGTGAGGCGGACCAGGTCGCTGTCTGCGATCAGCCGGATGTTGAACTCGAGCCAGCCGTGGTCGTCGCCCAGATGGGAGGCGAAGGCGAGACCGTGACGATCACCGTCTGCGTCAGGGAAGAACTTGACTTCCACGTCCACAGGCCAGCGACTGCGCGCGGCGTAGCTGAAGCCGAGATCTTGGCAGATCTGGTAAGCGTCTTCCAGGTACTCGCCCAATGCCGCGGCTTGCGGCACGGTCATCGAGCCTTCCAGAAAACGGATCTTGAAGTGCCTCGCAGGGGTCTCGTAGGTCACCTGGCCGTAGACCGGCGCGAAGAAGTAAGGCGAACCGGTCGCGGCCTTCCCGGTCATGGTCCGCTTGCTTCCCTTACTGTCGCGTGCAGGGGTCGGCAGATCGTAAACGCACCAGCCGGTCTCGTTCTCGGCGCCGAGAACCCGCCAGCCCCTTTTGGTGGCAGCCTTGCTGGGTGTGAAAACCTCTTCACCCACGGCCATGAGGGGAGCGTCGGGAGGATCTGTCGGGAATAAGATCCGGACGGTTACAGGTTCTGTGTAATCCCAGGGCAGACCCTCGACGCGGTAAACGCTGTTGGTGGAGTCAGCGCCAAAGGACACCTCCGGTGCTTCGCGGTAGAGTCTGAGGCGGGTTTCGGTCGCGAACGCTCCCGGTGGAACGCTAAGCAGGAAGGTGGGAGTGGAGAGATTGCCCCCCTCGGGGCCGATCGTGACCTCGGCATCAGGCGGCGGGCCGACCGGGGAGGAGGGATCTTCGGAGCAGCCGTAAAGCAGGAAGAGCCACCCCAGCCAGAAGGTGAACCGGAATACCGTGATGTGCGTCCTCATCGTTGCCCTCCTCCAGCAATATGCGGCTGCGGAATCCGGTGGAGCGCCGGCTGCCGGCCGGGCTGGGGTGCTGTCCGTGACTCTAACCCGGACCATTATACGGGGCGAGGGCGGAACCTACCACAGGGGATCGGTGGGGGGAAGCGCCCGCTGTGTCCCGGACTCCACCCTGGTGCAGTGCGGTGATCTTGGTGGAGGTCGTCATCCCGCAAGCTTTCCGGCAGGCAGGTTGCGGTCCTCAACAACTTTCTGCACTCATTCCGCCGCGACACATTAAATCTCGTTAGAATCTCTCCTTTTTCCCGTATAATTCTTTTAATCTGATATGATACTGGGGATATTGCTCGCAACTTGCCCGAGGAGTTGACCATGCTCTTTCACGTTATTGCCGTGCTGAAAACTAGCCTGCCTGTCAAACGCATCCCGGGTCTTCTCGTGATCATGCTGTTGCTAGTCTGTCCGACGGCTACGGTGCTCGGGCAATCTCCCATCTGCAGCATCGAACCTTCGGTTCTCAATTTCTGCTCGGGTCAGATCGGGCAGACCAAGGAGACATCGTTCGTCATCAGCAATAGTGGTGATGGTGTGTTGAGCGGCCAGCTCTTTCACCAGTTTCCCTACTTTCAATTTTTAGACCTGCCCGACGGCTACCCGTTCGCGTTAGGGGCGGGAGAATCCCTCGAAGTCCGCGTGGGTTTCGTTCCCACTTACCAGGGCACCTTCGAGGGTGTCATCGAGATCGCTGGTTCAACCTGTGAGGCTGTCCCCTGCCATGGCTGGGGGCAATATCCTCCGGATCCAGGTCCTCCTGACTGCAGGCCAATACCTTATAACCTCGATCTTGGACCGGTTGTCATGGGTGAATCAGTGTCGTCCCGGTTCCGCATCGTCAACTCCGGCGGTGGATTTCTTACCGGCAGCGTACCGGCTTTCGTCGACGACCTGCAGATACCCTGGGCTTGCGATTTCGAGATCACGGGAATCCAGCAGTGGGGTCTTTACTTCAGCCCGACGGTTGCCGGTCCCCAGCAATGGTCGCTGAACTTCGGGAATGACTGCTCCGAAATTGGGGTGCGGGGTTTGGGGCTGCATCCGTTTCCTGTATGTGAGATGAGCACGGACGCATTGGCCTTCGGCCCGGTTCAAGTAGGCTTCTCCGCCTACCGGACAGTCACCGTCACCAATCTGGGAAACGAGACCTGGGTGGGTTACATCCAGGAAGGCTGTGGAGACTTCCAGGTCTTCAACGGCTGGGGCCCCTGGGGTTTGCATCCCGGTGAATCACGTCAGATCTCCGTGGAGTTCACACCCACGACGCCTGGTGAACAGAACTGCGAGCTGGACTTGGGGCAGGAACTTTGCGGCACCATCCAGTTGACTGGAACCGGGGTGGAGTATGCACCGCAACCCAATATCATCGGCATCTGGTTCCAGCAAACAGGACTACAGAACACCTTCGTCA
>CBDURX010000488.1:0-2692 GCA_965369485.1 uncultured bacterium
CGCTAACACACGTTCTCGTGTTGACAGGCACCCGCCACGTGAGTATGCCATCTTACCGGGGGCCGCATATCACCGTGCGGTCCACCTGAACGGTCACTGTGAACCGGTCGTCTCTCTTCACCCGGGAAACCCATGCCCTCGACTGCGCCAGTCAGCAGCCAGATCAACCTGCGGTTGCGCGCGGTTGCCGTCGCCACCGGCGGCCGGAACCTGCTTTCCGGCATCGACCTGGATCTCTCCGCCGGTGAGCGGGTCGCCCTGCGCGGTCCCTCCGGCTGCGGCAAGACCACCCTGCTGCGAGCCATCACGGGGCTGGTCGATCCCGTCGCGGGCGAAGTCGAAACAGCCGGCCACCGTCCCGGTGACCCGACGTGGCCGCTCTACCGGCGCCGCACGATTTTGGTGGAGCAGAGACCGGTCCTGCTGCAGGGGACAGTGCGGGAAAACCTCGCCCGACCGTTTCTTTACCAAACTGCCGATTCGCCCTTCCCCGCCGACCGGGCTATCGCGCTGCTCTCCAGAATGCAGTTGGCGCCTGTGCACCTGGATCAGGAGGCACGTTCCCTGTCCCAGGGCGAGCAGCAGCGGGTCTGTCTGGCCCGGGCCCTGTTGCTGCAGCCGCGGGTGCTGTTGCTGGACGAGCCCACCAGCGCCCTGGACGAGGATGCCCTGGCCGCGGTGGAGGACGTGGTGCGCGAGGAGTCCGACCGCCGCGCTCTCGCCGCCCTCATCATCACCCACACCCGCGCGCAGGCCGACCGGTGGTGCCACCGTATCTTCGACCTGCTACCGTACATCGTGGACAGAAGCGGACGACAAAAGAAGGCGGACAGTTGATGGACACACCGGCCGGCGCCATCCAGCTTTCCAACCTCGACCTGGCTGTGGCCACAGGACTGGTCCTGGTGGCGGGGCTGGTGAGCATGGCGTTGCAGTTGCGGCTGGAGAAGCGCCTCGCACTGGCCGCCGTACGCACACTGGTGCAGCTGCTGTTGATCGGGTACGTGCTGAAGGCGGTCTTCGGCTGGGGCAGTTTGCCGGCCGTGGGCGGGATGGCCGCGGTGATGATCGTGGCGGCCAGCCGGGCTGCCGTACAACGGTCCAGCCGCAGCATTCCCGGCGCGACCTGGTACGCCTTCGGGACCCTGGTCGTGGTTGGCCTGGCCGCCTCCCTGACCGTGACCACAGTGATCATCGGCGTAGACCCGTGGTACAAGGCTCGTTACCTGGTGCCGCTGCTGGGCATGGTGCTGGGCAACAGCCTGACCGGTATTTCCCTCTGCCTGGACAGCTTGCTGGAGGCCCTCGCCGAACGACGGGCCGAGGTGGAGATGGAGTTGTCCCTGGGCGCGTCCCGTTGGGAGGCGACCCGCACGCCGCTGAGGGAAGCGGTCCGCCGCGGCATGATCCCGGTCATCAACGCCATGATGGTCGTCGGCATCGTCTCGCTGCCAGGCATGATGACCGGTCAGATCCTGGCCGGTGCCGATCCAATAGACGCGGTCAAGTACCAGGTTGTGATCATGTTCATGATCTCGGCCTCGACATCCCTGGGCTGCATCGGCATGGCGATGCTCGTATACAGGAGGCTGTTCAACGAGAAACATCAGCTGCGTGCGGATCTCATCCTGCGCAAAGGCGTTTGAAGACGGGGGAGACGAATCGACCGGTCATTCCTCCGGCGGCGGAGACGACTCACCTGTGATGCGAGGAGACATCGATGAAGCTATCCTTCCACGGCGCCGCCGGGACCGTCACCGGCAGCCGCTACCTGCTCGAAGCCAACGGCACGCGGATCCAGGTGGATTGCGGCCTCTTCCAGGGTCTCAAGCGGCTCCGCTTACTCAACTGGGAGCGACCCGCCTACGACCCGCGCACGGTGGACCACCTGCTGCTCACCCACGGCCACATCGACCACTCCGGGTACTTGCCAAGGCTGGTTCGGGAGGGGTTCGCGGGACAGGTCCACTGTACGCCTGCCACGGCGGATCTCGCCGATCTGCTCCTGATGGACTCGGCCAAGATCCAGGAGGAAGACGCGGCCTACGCCAACAAGAAGGGCTTCAGCAAGCACAAGCCCGCCCAGCCGCTTTACCGTGGCGAGGACGCCGCTGCGGCTCTGCAGCTCTTCCGGGCCAAACCTTACGGGGAGTGGCTGAAGCTGCCCGGCCAGGGCAAGCAGAAACACAACGGTGTCCGGGCCTGCTTCCACAACATGGGGCATATCCTGGGTGCATCCTGCATCGAGCTGCTAGTGGAGGGCAAAGGCAACGGGAATCAAGGCCGTAACGGCCGGAACCGGACCATTGTCTTCAGCGGTGACGTGGGCCGCACAGGCATGCCACTGCACACCGACCCGGACCCGCGGCCGGAATGCGATGTGCTCGTCGTGGAGTCGACCTACGGGGACCGCCGACACATCGACACGAACGTCGTGGACCAGATCCGCGAACCGTTTCTGAAAACCCTGGAGCGCGGCGGAGTGGTCTTGATCCCGGCCTTTGCCGTGGGCAGAAGCCAGCTCGTGACCTTGATCCTGCGTGATCTGATGCGGGACGGGGAATTGCCCGAGGTACCGATCCACATCGATAGCCCCATGGCCATCAATGCCACCGAGATCTACAGCCGCCACCTCTCCGACTGCAACCTGGACGAGGAGCTGGTGCAAGCCGGCCGCAGTCGTCTCTGGCCG
>CBDURX010000489.1:0-2690 GCA_965369485.1 uncultured bacterium
CGCCCGGCAGGTGGAGCAGGCGGTGCGCAAAGCTTTAGGCTTGAAGGCGTTCACCAGCCAGGTGGGGGCCGGCGGAGGTTCCTCCAGCCCCACCGAGGCGCCGTCGCACCTGAGCCAGGTGACCCTGGAGTTCTTCAAGAAGGAGTACCGGCCGCGCTCCTCGCGCCTGGAACTGGAAGACTTGCGCGGGCGGCTCGAGCACTTCACGGGCGCCCGTCTGACCGTCCAGAAGCAGGAGGAGGGACCGCCCACCGGCAAACCGATCAACATCGAGATCTCCGGCGACGATTTCGAGACGCTGGGAGTGCTGGCCGATCGGGTCAAGCAGCGCATCAGCGGCATCGAGGGGCTGGTGGACATCCTGGACGACTTCGACCGCGGCTTGCCGGAGATCGAGGTTCGTTTCAACGAGGACAAGGCGGGACGGTACGGGTTGCAGACCTGGGACATCGCCGGCACTATCCGGACGGCTCTACACGGAGCCGAGACGGCCAAGTTCCGCATCGGCGAGGACGAGTACGACATCGTTGTGCGTTATCAGCAACCGTTCCGCCAGAAAGTCGAGGATCTGGAGAACCTGACTGTCTTCTACGAGGGCACGAGCATACCGCTGGGGTCCTTTGCCGACGTGCGCTTCAAGACCGGCCTGGCGGGGATCAACCGCATCGACGCCCAGCGGGTCGTGACCGTCAGTGCGGACGTGGCCACCGGTTTCAACTCCACCGCCCTGCTGGGCCGGGTGCAACACGATCTGGCCGATTTTACTTTGCCCAAGGGGTACCACATCGACTACACGGGTGAGAACGAGGACCAAGAAGAGGCCCAGGCGTTCCTGAGTGATGCCTTCGCCATAGCCATCATGCTCATCTTCCTGGTGCTGATCACCCAGTTCGGCTCGGTCACGGTGCCGCTGGTGATCATCTCCAGCGTGATCCTGTCGCTGATCGGCGTCCTGGTCGGGTTGATGGTGACGGGCACACCGTTCGGGATCATCATGACCGGCGTCGGCGTGATCTCCCTGGCCGGCATCGTGGTCAACAACGCCATCGTCCTGCTGACCTACGTCACACAGTTGCGCGAGCGGGGACTGGACAAGTTCGACGCCATCGTTCAGGCGGGCAAGACCCGTTTCCGGCCGGTGATCCTCACGGCGGTCACCACGATCCTGGGCTTGATACCGTTGACCACCGGCTTCTCGCTGGACTTCGGCCGGCTGTTCTCAGGGGAGTTCGAGCACGTCGTCATCGTCGGCGGCGAATCGAGCCAGTGGTGGGGACCCATGGGTGTGGCGGTAATCTGGGGCCTGGCCGTGGCCACGTTCCTAACCCTGGTAGTGGTACCGGTGATGTACTCGTCCCTCGACCCGCTCAAGCGGGGGCTGTACAAGGTAACCATCGGCTTCTGGCGGGATCCGTTGCGGCGGCGGCGGCCAGCCCAGCCCGTCTGATGGGGGCGACACAACTTTTCCCTTCTTACCTGCCGTTTGGTCTATAATTGGCCAGGCTCGTCACGTCTGTCACTCCCATGGCATCCACGTGCCCGCCATCCAGCGGGGGAAGGGCTATTCATGCTTGCTATAAGGCACCTCGCAGCCATCGCAATACTGCTCGGTCCACTCTACCTGAACACAGCCTTCGCCGTCTCCTACAGTGAAACCTTTGGCCTGATGCCGCCACAGTGGGAGGGCGGTCGCACCGAGTTCGAGATGGCCGACCTGAACCAGGACGGTCACGTGGACTTGGTGTCCATAGGCGATCACGGCTCGCCCTACATCAACACAGGCCAGCACGGCATCATGGTCTGGTTGGGAGACGGGGCCTGCGGATGGACTGTGCACATGGTCGGTAACTTCGGGTACGGTGGGGTGGCCGTGGGCGATGTGAACAACGACGGGCTGTACGATGTGGGCTACAGCATGCACCACAACTACAGCAGTAGTGACCTCGGAAACCAGCTGATCGAGGTGGCTCTGGGGGATGGTAGTGGCTTCAGCTGGACGCCGTGGGACGACGGCCTGGCCACCAACGGCGAAAGCTGGGGGATGTTCGGCACCGACTTCGGCGACGTGAACCACAACGGGCTGCTGGATCTGGTCTCCAACTCCTTCGGTTCCGGCTCCGGCGTGCACGTCTACCTGAATCAGGGCGACGGCAGCTGGGTGCAGAGCTTCGGGTTCACGGGGGGCAATTCAACCGACGACGTGGTGTTCGGCGATGTGGACAACGATGGGCACCTCGACTTCGCCGTGGCCCACCAGTATGGCACGGTCTACCGCGGGGACGGTGCAGGGGGATTCACCCTGACCGACTCGGGCTTGCCGCCGATGGGGACGGCGATACGAAAGGGCATCGCCCTGGGCGACGTTAACAACGACGGCGGCAGCGACCTGGCCTTCGTCAACTTGAGTGGCGGTGTCGAGGTCTGGACCTGGGAGATTGCGGGCCAGACCTGGATCGATTTCGGAGAGAGTTTGCCCGCGAGCGGTCCCTACCAAGCCACTCAGCTGTACGACATGAACGTGGATGGCTATCATGACCTGGCCGCCTTCGGTGGCGGACAGTTCAAGCTGTGGCTCGGCGACGGCGCCGGCAACTGGATTGAGGAAACGCAGTTCAGTACGCCGAGTTCCGGCAGCTTCGCGGCCTTTCGCGTGGGCGGCGACGTCGATCACAACGGCTATTCAGACCTGG
>CBDURX010000490.1:0-2686 GCA_965369485.1 uncultured bacterium
CCCCCATCCACTGTCCTATAAGCCGACTGAGGTTGACTACCTGAGGTCAGCTTCGAATCCATGGCAAGTGCCCCAGCAGGAGCAGCCTCAGGGTCCCCCATAACCATTTTCCAGGAAACCATTTGAGCGAGAACTACGCAAGATCCAGAAGAGCCATATTTGGTAGGCACTGCGGTCGGCCGATGACGATTATCGCCTTCATCACCGCGCCACCCGTGTCCAGGATCCAGTCGTCGTTTATGGTCATGCCCCCGACATTCCCCTCGATGAGGACGCGAGTTGGATCGCCACATGATTATCGATGTCGAACTTCACGTGATTGATTCCCAGCCAGTCCGGGGTTAGAATGGTGGCATGAATAAACCTCCGGCCTCGTTCTTTAAGCGCATCAACGAATTCTTGCACTACGACCTCTGGAGCCGCGAGCCACTGGACCCGCCACCTCTGGACTGGGTGCGCCGCCTGCTCCAGATGATCGTGATGATCGGCGAGGGTTTCATGCGCGACCAGTTGATCCTGCGTGCCCACGCCCTCACCTACTTCACTGCGCTGTCCTTGATTCCCCTTCTGGCCATCGCAGTGGCGGTGGCAAGCGCGCTGGGTCTCGACGGCGGTAAGCTCGTGGAGTTGGTGAGGGAACGACTAGCCGTCTCGATCCCACCAGATGTCGAGACACAAATTATCTCGAGTATCAAAAACGTGAATTTCGGTGGCTTGGGAGGTTTGGGGGCGGGATTTTTCCTGCTAACGACCGTGCTTGCCATCGGGACCGTAGAGAATGCCTTCAATCAGATCTGGGGAGTCAAGCAACAGCGTCCCTGGTCTCGGCGCATTCCTGACTATCTGGCCGTGCTGCTCGTCGTCCCCATAGTGATGGGCATCTCCAGCACCCTGGCAGGTACTTTCCGAAGCCAGTGGATCGTGCAACGTTTGCTCGAAGTTCCGCTCTTCGCAACATTTTACGAAACTGGTCTTCGTTACACGCCTTTTCTTCTTCTCATTGCTGGTTTCGCCTTCGTCTACTGGTTTCTGCCGAACACTTCGGTCCGGTTGCTCTCGGCCATGATCGGAGGTGTCGTCGCAGCGATTTTCTTTACCTGGGCCCAATCTTTCTATGTGAACCTCAACGTGGGTGTCGCGAAGTACAGCGTCTTCTTCGGCGGCTTCGCCTTCCTGCCTCTCCTGTTGGTCTGGATGTACATCTCGTGGGCCATCACTCTGCTCGGAGCCGAGGTCGCTTTCGCTCACCAAAATTTGGCATTCTACAGTCGGGAGGTGCGTAACCCGCCGCTGCGCTCGGCGGAGCGGGAGGCAGTCGGCCTGGCCATCGCCCTGGAGATTGCCCGGGCCTTTCGTGATGGAAACAAGCCTTGGTCCGATACAGGTCTGGCGGACACTATCGACATTCCGGTAAGGACCGTGCGGGCCGTACTCCACGAACTCGAGGGCGAGGGCATCTTGTCACGCGCGGGCGGTGGCGAGCCACTCGCCCATTTCCAGCTGGGGCGGCCAGCAGAACGCATCACAGTAGCACAGGTGCTGAACGCCTTGCGCGGACAACGCCAAGCACCACCCCATGGTGGTCCAGTGGTGAAAGTAGTGAGCGAATGCCTGGATAGCCTCGATCTTCAGGAACTGGAGACCGCGGGGGCGCGCAGTCTCAAGGACCTACTCCAGGATGTCCCGCCCCGCGCATCCACCCTTCAACAACCGGACGAAGCCGGCGACTGAATACTGCAAGCAGTCATCCCTTCCTGCTATTTGCCCATCACGACTTATCCAAGCGCTACGGTAGACCTTAAGGCAGAAGCCGTCGACTTTTCCTACTTCTTATCCCTATGCCGCTGATGCAATCCAACGGGACCCTTCAGAGCCGCCAGCAGGGGCGCATCGCGCCCATAGAGATCGTCCTGGAAGTGGACCGTTCCGTCCAGATCCACGAAGGCCGTCCAGTAGAGAATAAAAACGGGCAGCGGTGTGGTGAGCCGGACCGTGGTTCTTTCTCCGCTCGCCATTACAGCATCGATGTGGGCGCGTGACCATGAGGGTTGGTCTTCCAGAAGCAGTGCGGCCAGTTCGAACGGATTCTCCACCCGGATGCAGCCCGAGCTGAAGGCGCGCGTGGTCCGCTTGAAGTTGTAGCGGCTGGGCGTATCGTGCAGGTAGACGGCATGCTTGTTGGGGAACATGAATTTCACGCGCCCCAAGGCGTTCTTGGGTCCAGGTTGTTGCCGTACCGTATACGGCATTCGAGAGACGGTACTCCAGTCCACCGAATCAACGGACATCTCCTGGCCCTGGTTATCCAGAAGCACCATGCCCTCGTCCGCCAGGTAGCCGGGGTCGGCCTTCACCTTGGGCAGGATGCTGCGGTTGGCGATGGATGCGGGCACGGTCCAGGTGGGGTTGATCTCGAGATAGGTCATGGCGTCGGCGAAAACCGGGGTGCGGGTATAGGGCTTACCCACCTGGACCCGGGCCCGCCAGATTCGTTTATGACCCCGGAACAACCAGGTCTCGTAGGCGGCGATATTGACCAGGATGAGATCGCCGCCCACCTCGTAATTCATGACCCAGCGGGCGCGCTCCAAATTAACGCGGATCTGATCGGCGCGAGCCACAGCCGGCACGTTGAGCGCCGCGACAGTTCCTTTGCCCACGGCGCCATCGACTTCAAGGCCGTGGT
>CBDURX010000491.1:0-2681 GCA_965369485.1 uncultured bacterium
ATGGTCCCCATCATGGGTACCTCGACCCGTATGCCGAACCCCGCGCCCCGGCGCAGGTTTGTGAAATCGGCCTGGCTAAAACTGTTCCAGGTGTCACCTTGGTCGAGAAAAGCTAGTACCTGTATGGCGTTGGTCAAGGGGTAGAGAACCTCTATGTTGAAGATGGTGAAGAAGCGACCACCGATAAAGATGGGATTACCCTTGGGAACCACCTCGAGGTCCTGGTAACCCCGCAGGGGAAACAAACGGTTCCCGCCGAGGCGGTACTTCTCGTAGTCCGGCACGTCGTTGGGTCTGTCAAGACCCTCGATGATGCCGAAATAGCCGCGCAAGTGCAAGGCGAAGCCTCCCGGCAGCCTCTGGTAGTAGGAGTGCGACAGCAAATGTTCCTGGTAGTTGATCTCACCACCCAGAGGCCCACCCGAAAGCTCGACGCTGTAAGTGGTCCTTGAACCACCCGTGGGAAAGAAGGGGTTGTCGGTGGAGTTCCGGCTCAGGGTCATGCGGATGGCGCTCTTGCTCTGGGGATAAGCGATCTGGTCGAGACGCTGCCAAGGCAGTTCGGATGTACCGAGCTGGTCCTCCAGGCTGTCCAGGAACCGGGTGTAGCTTTGACTGAAATTGGATAGCCGCGTGTTGGACAGCTCGTAACGCAAGCCGATGCGGCTGAAGCGTGTCCCCCAGATCCGCCGGCCCAACCGCACGGAGAAACCGCGGATTCTGCTCTCGTAAAAGTCGTCGATGTTGTACTGGAAGCGATCGAATATATCCAGGCCCAGCAACAACGGTGTGCCGCGGAACCACGGCTCGGTGAAGCTCAGGTCGATGTACCGCCGCCGGCTACCGAACTGCCAGGCCACCGCGATGTTCTGCCCCTTGCCGCGGAAATTGGTTTCGGCCACCTGGATGAAACCGGTGACCGCGGTCTGGGCGCTGTAGGCCATGCCAAACATGAACTGGCCGGTCTGCCTTTCCTTCACCTTCAGGATGAGATCGACGTCTCCCTCTTCGCCCACCGGCCTGAAGTCCGGCATGACCTCCTCGAAGTAACCCAGCTGGAAAATGTCGCGCTGGCTGTTGGCGATCCTGACGTTGCTGAACACGTCTCCTGGATAGATCCTCAGCTGCCGGAGGATCACATTGTCATGGGTCTTGATATTGTTGACGATCTGAATGTGTCGGATCCGTGCCGGTTCGCCCTCGCGAAAGTGGAAGGTGATGTTGACATTGTGGTCGACGATCTCTCGCATAGGTTCCACCGTGATGTAGATGTAGCCGTTGTCCGCGTAGAGCGAATGCAACCGCTGCAGGGTGAAGTGATACTCCCCTTCGCTGAAGACGTCGCCCCTGGCCATGCGGATGTTGTTGGCGATGATGAGGTCGTCGAAGACGGTGTTGTCGACCCAGTGGATGTCGCCAACCTTGTACTGCTCGCCCTCGTACACGCTGATGACGATGTCGAGTTTCTCGCGTCCCTCCTGGAAATTGAGTTGGACGTCGACGACGTCGGCGTCAAGGAACCCTTGGTTGCGGTAGTAGGAGACAATGCGCTCCTTGTCTTCCTCGAATTGTTGCTTCTTGAAGGTGCCGCTCTTCAGAAACCCGGTCGTCCCCTGCTTGATGGCCCCGCGCAATTCGCCACTGGTGATGTTCTGATTACCGACGAGGGAGATGCTCACGACCTTGACCTTCTTGCCCTCCACGACGGTGACCACGAGGTCTTCCATGTTCTTGAGGTCGACCCGCGAAGAGTCGGTGTTCACCTGGACGTTGAAGTACCCCTTCTCGTAGTACAACACGCGGATGGTTTCCAGGTGCCGATTTATGACGGCGGGATTGGCGAATTGCCCCACGGAGACGGGGAAGGTTTCGCTGATATCGCTGTTCTTGATCTTATGGTTGCCCTGATAACTGATGGAACGGATCCGGGGGAACTCGCGCAGGTTTATGATCAGCTTCACGCCGCCGGGCATATCCTGCCGGTATACGTAGATGTCGGAGAATTTCTGGGTCAGGAAGAGACGCCGGATGCCGCCTGCCACTGTCTCGTTGGTGAATATCCTGCCGACCTCGAGGCCGGACCAGGCCAGCACCTGCTGGGGGCTGACTGTGAGCGCGCCGACCACTTCGATCTCCGAGATGGCCTCCGTGCCCGTGGACTGAGCGGCCGCGCCGACGGCGGACAGCAATCCCAACCCCAGGATGATTATGCGTGCAAGATCCTTCATGCTCACATCCGGTTCTCAGGGGGGGCTCCGCCGGGGAGACAACGGCCTCCCCCAGGCTCTTGTGGCTGCAACCCCTAACCCCCTGCCTGCCGGTGAGTTCCCGCCTTTCACCTCTGATCTGGCGCCGGCCTGTCCTGCCCCTGGCCCGCAATATTCATGAAAGTCCTACTGCGGGCTAGTAGTCTTGGGCCGCAGGGTCCGGTAACGAGCCATCATCCAATCATACGCAGGCGGAATACTCCACTCAAGAAAAGGTCGGGCGGCCGTACCACGTACACACCGCCCGGCTACTGGTGGGGAAAGATAGGGCGTGAACAGCCCGGGAGAAAGTCAGCTGGGGTAATTCATGGGTTGTGCCTTCGAAATTGCATCTGCAGCAGATAACCGATTTTGTCAGACCAGCTCACGAACCAGCTTATCTACCACTCAGTAAGCGTATCTCAAATCATGGGT
>CBDURX010000492.1:0-2662 GCA_965369485.1 uncultured bacterium
GTGAGGGATTAAGAGAGGTTCCGGCGACTCTTATGCTATCGTAGCGAATACACGCGCCATCCAGGCTTGGCTTGGCCTTTCCACCACATCGAGCAGCGAGCCCATGAATCATGTCCATACCCGCCGAGCAACTGCCACCACCTCGCCTGCCCACCGAAGACGAGTTACCCTGTGACGACGGCGTTCCAATGGAAACCCCGAGACACCGTTTGCAGATGGAGGTGCTGATTCGCTCTCTTGATCCATGGGCCGCGGCGCGCGGTGATGTCTTCGTTAGCGGCAATCAATTCATCTACTTCAGCGCCACCCAGCTACGCGGGCGGGATTTTCGCGGACCCGATGTCTTCGTCGTTGTCGATGTCGAGCGTCGCGAGCGCAAGAGTTGGGTCGTCTGGGAAGAGGACAAGGGGCCGGAGGTGGTCATCGAGCTCCTGTCCGACAGCACCATCGAGACCGACAAAACCCAGAAGAAACGTATCTATCAAGACCAGATGCGAGTGCCGGAGTATTTCTGGTTCGACCCCTTCAATGTCGAGGACCGCGCGGGATTTATCCTCCAGGGTGGGCGCTATCAACCGATCCCCCCCGATGCGGACGGTCGCCTGCCGGTACCTAGTCTGGGCCTGTTGTTGGTTCTGTGGGATGGCGAGTACATGGGGCTGGAGACCCAATGGTTGCGCTGGGCAGATCCAGACGGTGGGCTCTTATTGCTCCCCGAGGAAACGGAAAAGCTGCGTGCCGATGAAGAGCGGCAGCGGGCCGACGCGGCGGAAGCGGAACTGGCGCGGTTACGCGCCGGGATGACCGCACGGTAGAGGCGATAAGCCGGCTGAACAATCTCTGGCTGGTGTCCGTCTTCGGCTCCGTCTCCGTCTCCGTCTTCCGTTTGGTCGGACAGCCTCCTGGTGATTGACCATGCCGAAACCCGAACGCCAAACAACGACAGTTCTCCTGGTGGACGATCATCCGCTGATACGCAAGGGACTGCGCGTTCTGCTGGAGAGCGAAGCGGATATCGCCGTGGCCGGCGAGGCGGGCGACGGCGAGGAGGCCATCGACCAGGTCAGGACGCTCTCGCCGGACGTGGTCGTCATGGACATCACCATGCCGAAACTCAACGGCATCGACGCCACCCGGCGCATCCTGGCCGAGGCGCCCGAAACCCGGATCATTGCCCTGTCGATTCACTCGGGAAAACACTTCGTGGACGACATGCTGGAGGCGGGGGCCGCCGGCTACGTGCTCAAGGAAAGCGTGCCTGAGGAGTTGGTCCGGGCCATCCACTCGGTCATGCGGGGAGAGGCCTTCCTGAGCGCGCCGGTCCTCGGCACCGTGATCTCGGGATACCGGAAACCCGCCGATGAGGCAACCGCCCCGGAAGCGACGGCAGTCCTTGAGGAAAGCGCGGCCGCCGAGCCCCTCCTGCAGACCAAGCTGCACCGCCCTGCCCCGCCCGGGGATCTGGTGCCCCGTACGCGCCTGCTCGAGCGGCTCGAGGCCGGACGGGTACGGCCTTTGACGCTGGTCTCGGCGCCCGCGGGCTACGGCAAGAGCGTCTTGATCAGCAGCTGGCTGGCGAGCTGTGATTGGCCCGGCGCATGGCTCTCGCTGGACCAGGATGACAGCGGCCTGCGTCAGTTTCTGAGCTATTTCGTAGCTGCGGTACAGAGCGTCTTTCCGCAGGCGTGTGAGCAAACCCAAGGCCTGGTCAGCGCCCCACAGTTGCCGTCCCTCCCCACCCTGGCGGCGAGCCTGGGCAACGAGCTGGACGCGATCGATCGACCCTTCACCCTGGTGCTCGACGACTATCACCGCATCGACGCCAACTCCCCGGTCAACAAACTGCTCCACCAGTTGCTGGCCCGCCCACCACTCCCCCTGCACCTGGTGATCGTCACCCGGCGCGATCCGCCGCTGCAACTGCTCACCCTGCGTGCCCGGGATCAAATGACCGAGGTACGCATGCAGGATCTGCGGTTCAGCCGACCGGAATCCAGGACGCTGCTGGAAAAGACCTCGGCATTCGTCGCGAGTGACGATGCCCTCGCCAACCTGCAACAGGAGATCGAAGGCTGGGTGGTCGGTCTGCGGCTGGTGTCGCTGGCCCTGGGCCGGATCGAAGACCCGGAGGGATTCCTGAAGGGTATGCACGGCGGGATCCAGCAGACGCAGGAGTACCTGATCCAGGAGGTGGTCGCCCGACAATCGCCCCGGATGCGGGACTGGCTGTTGCAGACCGCCTTACTCGACCGGTTCTGTGGGCCACTGTGTAACGCTGTGCGCGGGGCCGAGCCCGGTGCCGGGGCGTCCGAATTCGATGGCGACCAATTCATCGAGGCGCTGGTTGCCGGCAACCTCTTCACCATCCCACTGGATGCCCGGGGTGAGTGGTTCCGTTATCACCATCTGTTCCAGCACCTGCTGCAGCATGAGCTGAAAAGGCGCATGGCGCCGGACGAGATCGCCGGGATCCACTTGCGGGCCAGTGAGTGGCTCGAGAGCCAGGGCCTGATCGAGGAAGCGATCCGGCATGCCCTGAAGGCCGGGGATGTGGTCAGCGCAGCGAAGTTCGTTGAACGGCATCAGCAGGTCGAGCTGTACCAGCACCATTGGTATATTGTAGAGCGGTGGCTTGCGATGCTTCCGGTGGAAACGATCCAGC
>CBDURX010000493.1:0-2654 GCA_965369485.1 uncultured bacterium
GAGGCCGCGTACGGCGCCGGCGACATCTCTGAGCGCCACCGCCATCGTTACGAGGTCAACAACGACTACCGGGAACGGTTCACCTCTGCGGGGGTGGTGTTCTCGGGTGTTTCACCCGACGATTCCCTGGTTGAGATCCTGGAACTGAAGGAGCACCCTTTCTTCATCGCGGTCCAGTATCATCCCGAGCTGAAATCGCGGCCCCGCCGGCCCCATCCACTGTTCCGCGAGTTCGTGGCGGCGGCCGTGGCACATCAACAGAGCGCACAGGCCATGGAGGCCAGTTAGGGCCGGTCGTTCCATATCAGCCCGGATCAGGAGGATGGATTCATGGCGTCCCCAACCTGTGTCACCATCGGGGAACAGTGCCTCGGGCCAGGGCAGCCGCTGTACCTGATCGCCGGGCCGTGCGTCCTGGAGGAGTCGGACGAGATGCTACGGCTGGCGGGCGACCTGGTCACACTCTGCCGCCAGGCAGGCGTGGGGTACTGCTTCAAGTCGAGTTACCGGAAGGACAATCGTACCAGCGGCGAATCCTACCGCGGGCCGGGTTTGCAGGACGGCTTGCGGTTACTCGAGCGCATCGCCAGCGAGCATGATGTGCCCATCCTGACCGATATCCACCATCCGGAGGAAGCCGCGGCGGCCGCCGCAGTGGCCGACGTCCTGCAAATTCCAGCATTCATGTGTCGGCAGACCTCTTTGCTGGAAGCGGCCGGGCGGACCGAGAAGGTGATCAACCTCAAGAAGGGCCAGTTCCTGGCGCCGGCGGACATGAAACATGCGGCAGCCAAGGTGATCGCAGCCGGCGGCGGAGGCGTGCTGCTGACCGAGCGCGGCAGTTTTTTCGGCTACCGGGACCTGGTGGTGGATTACCGTTCTGTGCAGGTCATGCGGGAACTGGGATACCCGGTCGTGTTCGACGCTACCCACGCGGTCCAGTCGCCTGGCAGCAGTGGCCAGACCACGGGGGGCCAGCCGGCCTGGATACCGTTGCTGGCCCGCTGCAGCATGGCCGCCGGTGCCGATGCCCTGTTCCTGGAAGTGCACCGTGAGCCCGCGCGCGCCCTGAGTGACGCCGGCAGCCAGCTTCCCCTCTCCCGGTTCGCCGCCTTGCTGGACCAGGTGCGACGCTACCGTGATCTTTACCTGGAGGTGGGATCGTGACCTCTTCCGTGTGGCCCCCGCGCAGCGCGGACGAGTACTGGCAAGAGGCCGTGGACCATCTCGGCCCCGAACGGGCCACTCTCTTCGCCTCGGTGCACGCTCTCATCTTCGACGCCGACGGTGTGATGACCCCCGGCAATCTCATCTTTGGCCCCGAGGGAGAGGCCTTGAAGGAATTTGACAGCCGAGACGGCTTAGGCCTTGTCATGGCTAGAATTGTATGCCTGAAGCGGGCTGTTATTACGGGTCGGTCGAGCCAGATCGTCGCCACCCGTGCTCGGGAACTGAAGTTCGACGCCATCCGCGTGGGACGTTTCGACAAGGCGGCCGCCCTGCAGGAGACCCTGGCCGAATTGGGTTGCAGCGCCCAGCAATCCCTCTACATGGGGGACGACCTGGTGGACCTGCCTGCCCTGCTGCGCGTCGCCGTTCCGGTCACCGTACCCGACGCTCCCGGCGAGGTCCTCGAGCACTGCTGTTACGTGACCACTGCTGCAGGAGGCCACGGCGCCATACGGGAAGTCGTGGACTTGGTGCTGAAGTGCCGTCGCCAGTACACGGAGGCCCTGGTGGGTCTGGACCAGGGTGCGGGGCAACCACCGCGGGGAGGAGAGCTTTGAACCAGCGCCCCTTGGACCTGGACGACGCAGCTGTCCTGGAGCTCGGCCGTCACACCTTTCAACAAGAAGCCGAGGCGTTGAAAGCGGTGGGCGCCGGCATAGGCGATGGATTCGTACGGGCTGTGCGTGTCATTCTTGGATGCCAGGGACGGGTGTTGTTGACCGGCCTGGGCAAGTCGGGGATCGTGGCCCGCAAGGTGGCGGCCACTCTCACTTCCACCGGAACTCCGAGCCATTTCATCCACCCGGTGGAAGCGGCACACGGTGATCTCGGCGTCGTGCGCGGAGGCGACATACTCATTGCCATATCGCGCAGCGGCAACAACCAGGAGGTCATCAACCTCTTGGTGAAATGTCGGCAACTCGGAATGACCGCCATCGCGATCACCGGCGGCGTGGATTCGGAGCTGGCCCGTCACAGCAACATCATGCTGCCGTGCCCAGTTCCGCGGGAAGCCTGCCCGTTGAACCTGACTCCGACGAGTAGCGCCTCGGCGGCGATGGTCATGGGAGACGCTCTGGCTCTGGCCCTGTTGCAGCTGCGCGGTTTTGACGCCGATGATTTTGCGACTTTCCATCCCAGCGGTGCACTGGGTCGCTCGCTGTTGCTGAAGGCGGAAGATTTGATGCACCGTGGTGAGGAGCTGCCGGTGGTTTCGGACCGGTTGACCTTGCGCGAATCTCTACCGGAGATCGTCGAGAAGCGGTTGGGCGGTACCTGTGTCGTGGACGATGCCGGTAAGCTGGCAGGTATCTGTGTGGACGGCGACGTCAAGCGGATCCTGTTGAAGGAAGAATCCGCCCTGGATCTACCCATTACCCAGGTCATGAACCCCAACCCCACCACCATCAAGCCTTCAACGCTGG
>CBDURX010000494.1:0-2642 GCA_965369485.1 uncultured bacterium
CGGACTCCCTCACTCCTCTCATGAACCTAGGCATGCTCTACAGCAGTCAGGGGGACTACGCACAGGCCAGCCAGTGGTTCCAGCGGGCCGTACGACTCGACGGGACCAATCTGGTGGCGCGGCTAAACCTGGCCGGCGCCCTGGCCAACGGTGGCAAGTACGACGAGGCCATCGCCGAGTTCGAGGCCATCCTCGAAATCGCTCCAGGGAACAAGATCGCCCAGCAGCGTCTGGCCACGGTGCGGCAGCTGCAAGGGCAGAGATAGGAGAACGTGTCGTGAGTGCCAGGCTTCTGCCACTCCTGGCAAGCTTGTTGCTACTGATCGTCGTGGCCGGCGCGGGGTGCGAGACCGGCCCGCGGGAGATCACCATGTTTTCCGGATCCACCGTTCGGGTGGCCGCAGGAAAGGTCGTCATATCCTTCCTGAACCTGGCGGAAGTCTGGCGGGATGATCTCCAAGCGCACGCCGAGGGCGCTCGCCTCGTGATAAGGTGCGATGGAGTCAATCACGAGCAAACTGTCTTCGCTGATCGCGCCACGGAATCCCCCTGCGGCATCCGGGTGCAGCTGCTCGAGGTCATCGATCACTTACCTCCCACGGTGAAGTTGAAGGTCAGCTGGCACGATTGAACGGTGTGGCGTCAGAAGAGTCAGCCAGTTCCCCTGGAGGTGACCGGCCTGCCTACAGGGTTACATAACTTATTGGCAAACAACATTTTAAGTTTACTTTTCAGTGTTTCTCCCATGCAACACAATTTGAATTATTAAAATAACTAATGACATATAGATATATTATTTGCTATAATTTGTAGTCCGGGTCAGGCTCGATCCGAACTGGAATTCATTGCACCTGCTGTACAGAGCCACCACCTCTCTGGAGGACCGACTATGGGTAAGATGGTGACACTGCTTTGCCTCGTGTGCCTGTGCTGGACGGCAGCGGCACCGGCCCAGGTAGACCCCGACTCGGACAGCATCGGGATCTACTTCGACGCAGACGCATACATTTACTGTGTCAATGAGGATTTCGGCGTTCAGTTGAACGCATATCTCTGTCTGACCCGAGCCAGTGCCCAGTCTGGCGTTTCCGCATGGGAGGCGCTGGTCGAGGTCACGTCGGACACATCCGTCCTGGGCTGGAATCTGAGGGGGCAGGCGGTCAATTCCACCACGCCACCCGAGTTCGTCGTACAGATGACGGAGTCGTTCCCCTGGGCGTCGTCCATCGTGCTGCTGGAGATACCCTGCAGCGTCGCGACGGCACACCCCATCGTGTTCCGGATCCATCCGGTGTCGGACCCTACCATCACGACCACACCGTTTCCCTTGCCGGCCTACGCGGCGGGGGACAACTCCTCCGATTACCGCAGCCTGGGCTATTCCTGGGGCTGGGATCCCGTCACTGGCATTCCCAACTGGTGCGCCGTGGTCAATCCGGCCGGGGATTGCTTGGACGATCCCACGGAGACCGAGACCACGTCCTGGGGAAAGATCAAGGCTCTCTACCAGTAATCCGGGTTCTGTGGTCGCGCTCGGGGGTTGCATTTTGTGCTTGACAACCGTTACCACCGGAGGTAGCGTTTAGGCATGTCGAAGATCCGACGCGGGGGCTATGTCTTCCTTGCCTGGGCCGGCGACCACTCTCCGCGACACGTACACGTTTACCGCGACGGCAGACTCGTGCTGAAGTGGGATCTCGACAACCAGAATCCAATGGCCGGTCGTCCGTCGCGCAAGGTGCTCGAGTTGATTCAACAACTTGAGGCCGAAGGGCTGTTATGAAGATCAGGACAGTTAAGTTGAATAATCGCAAGCGCGCATTTGAAGTTGGATCTTGGCGCCAGTCATTTCTTTTCCCGTATGCCAAGGCAGATCCGCCACCAACTACCGATGACCCAGTATTGGAAGTCATTGTTGATGACGAACTGGGGCGAGAGGGTTTCACCTATCAATTGGCCTCTGGCCAGGAAGGAACTGTCCATATCGAGCAGATACTTGAGTACAATCAAGATCCGGGATACCTGCGTGACATACTTCTCTATAAGATGACGCTCGAAGCGCAAAAATGTGTCGAGGAGAGTAGCCTATCTAAGCGAGAGATCATCCGCCGACTGCGTACCTCTCCAGCGCAGTTTTACCGCCTTCTAGACTCAACTAACTACCGAAAATCGGTAGACAAGGTACTACTGTTACTGCATGTGCTCGATTGCGAGGTCGATCTGGTCATCCGCTCGAAAAACGCTTGAGATATCGTGGCCACAGAACTGCCCGCTTGAGCAAGACAGTGCCGCTCTGTCACAGGCCTTGCGGGGCCGCAGCTGTTGCGCCGGCAGCCCCGCCCGTTTTCGTTGGACACCCCCGCTGCTTTGAAGTACATTTTTCTGCGAGTTTGGCATGTATATGTGCACTTAGCGCCGCCTTGGGAGGGTTTTCATGAAGAGGATCAGCACGGGTTTCGTTCTGTGCCTGTCCGTTCTGCTGGCCGGTTGCTCCTCGGTCAACGTGGACTACGACTGGGACACGGATGCCTTCTTCCCGGGCTATAAGACCTTCGCCTGGATCGAGCAGTCCACCGAGAGCAGCGGGGAAGCCCAGGATGCGCTGGCCAGGAACAGCCTGCTGGATCAACGGGTCAAGAAGG
>CBDURX010000495.1:0-2632 GCA_965369485.1 uncultured bacterium
GCCCCCACCGACGACTGCGCAACGCTGGACTGTGTCAGGCATGGCTGGCCTCCCGCGGCACGATGAGAGATCGCTCCGGCCGCAAAACAAAAGCGGCCGAGATGAGATGCGCGGCCAGAGAGGCCAGCCAGCCCTCGTCCAGGTTCAATGCCGTACCGCGCACGAACTTCTCGATGCCGGCCGCGCGCGCGGTGGTGGCCAGCTCCACGTCCAGCTCGTGCAGGGTCTCGATGTGCTCGCAGGTGAAGCTGACCGGCAATACCAGCAGCCTCCGGCAGCCGTTTGCCGCCAGGCGCCTCACCTCTGCGTCGCTGCCGGGCCCGAGCCAGCGCAGTGGTCCGATCTTGCTCTGGAAGGCCAGCAGCGGTCGGCCGCCACCAGGCAATTCGTCCCACCAGCGCTGGTGTCCCGCCAAGCGCGTGGCCAGTTCTCCCCGCAGGGCATCGACAGTGGCGCGGGTCTGGTCCAGGTAGGGATCGCCGCGGCGGACGATACGCTCGGGCAGGGAGTGGGCCACCGGTAGCAGGGCGCACCGGTCTGGCGCCACACCGTCCTCGGCCCAGCTACGCAGGACCGGCCCGGCCCGACGGACCAGGGCGTCCAGGTACCCGGGCAACAGATACCAGTCCGCCACACAGTGCAAGGCAGCGTGGGGCGCAGCCTCACGGATCGCCTGGCAGATCGCCTCCAGCGTGGTGCCGCTTGTGGTCGCTGAGAATTGAGGGTAGGCCGGAACCACGAGGAACTGACGCGCTCCACGCCGGCGGAGGAGGTCCACCGTCTCCGCGGGAAACGGATGCCAGTAGCGCATGGCCGGTGCCGCGTAGCAGGCAAATCCCTGCTTGTTCCATGAACTCTCCAGCTTGATGCACTGCCGGCGCGCCCAGTCGAGCTGGGGCGAGCCACCACCGCAACCCAGCGAGGCGTAACGTGCGCGCACCGCGCCGGCGCGCCGGCGGACGATGACGCGGCCGACCAGACAGGCCAGCGGCGCTGGCAACGGCAAGATGGCGGGATCACGGAACAGATTCCGCAGGAACGGCTCCACGCTGTCCGCACCGTCCGGACCGCCCATGCCGCCCAGGATCAACCCGGTGGGCAGGGTGGGATCGAGGCGGTCACGAGGGAACAGGTGGACTGTCGCCCTTGCCATGTGATCTCTCTCCCTCATACGGTCCGCGAGAAGAGCGGCCGGCCCGCTTCCTCCGGCAGGTAGGCATCCAGCTCCATGCAGATGTTGCGGATGAAGAACCGACCCAGGTCGGTCACGACCAGTCGGTTCTCTTCCCGCACCAGCAACCCGTCCGCAGCCAGGGGTTCGAGACACTCGAACTCGGCGGCGAACTCCTCGTCCAGCCGGACTCCATACCACTCCGCGCCCAGGTCGAAGGGCAACTCCAGGTTGCACATCAGGTGCGTGATGGCCAGGCGGCGCCCTTCGTCATCGGCGCTGAGCCGGTGTCCGCGTACGACAGGCAGCCGGCCAGCAGACAACTCGTCCTGGTAGGTGGTCAGATCGGCGCTGTTCTGGGCGAAGCTGCCTGCCAGCTCGCTGATGCCGCTCATCCCCAGAGCCAGCAGGTCGACTGCGGGGCGCGTCGTGTAACCCATGAAGTTGCGGTGCAACCGGCGAGCGCGCAGGGCCGTGGTCAGTTCGTCTTCCTGGCGGGCGAAGTGATCCATGCCGATCCACGCGTAACCGGACTCGACCAGCGTGGCGACGGCCTGCTGAAAGAGGGCGAACTTTTCCGCGGGAGCCGGCATCCGCCTGGTGTCGACCCGCTCCTGGTCGGGACGAACCCACGGTACATGAGCATAGCTGAAGGTGGCGACCCGGTCGGGATCGAGTTCACGTACGATGTTCAGTGTGTGCGCTAACGTCTCGCTGGTCTGTCCGGGCAAGCCGTAGACCAGATCGAGGTTCACGCTGCGGAAGCCGGCCTCGCGGCAGGCTGCGTAGTAGCGCCGAGTGCACTCCTCGGTCTGATGACGGCCGATGGCCTGCTGTACATAGGGGTCGAAGTCCTGTACGCCCAGGCTGATGCGGTTGAAGCCGAGCTCGCACAGCAACGCCGCCTGCCCGGGCGTGCCCACGCGCGGGTCGGCTTCCAGGGAGAGTTCGGCCGTGTCGGGAATTTCGAAAGCATCCCTCAGCAATCCCACCGCCCGCTCCAGTTGCCGCCGGTTCAAGAAGTTCGGTGTGCCGCCACCCCAGTGCAACTGCACGACGCGCCGTCGTGAACCGAGCAGATCCGTGAGCAGCTCCAGCTCGCGGGCGACATGGTCGAGATAGGTGTCCATGGCGCCTTTGCCACGGGCCAGAAGAGCGTTGCAGCCGCAGTAGTGGCAGCGCTTGGCGCAGAACGGCAGGTGCAGGTAGACGCACAGCTCCTCCCGGGGACGGGCCACCAGCTTCTCGAGAGCCCGGCGGTATTCCCGCTCCCCGAAATCGGCGGACCAGACCGGTACTGTGGGGTAGCTGGTGTAGCGCGGCCCGGGCTTGTCGTATTTCCGCAACAGTTCCGTGGGAACGGTCACCTTCATGCGTCTTTCTCCAGCGTGTACCCGTTATCACTGCTGTACTCGTGAACGGCCTCGACCAACGCCTCCACCCCCGCCAGCGGTGTGCCGG
>CBDURX010000496.1:0-2619 GCA_965369485.1 uncultured bacterium
GCTCGACCAGCACGGCATCCTGGACCTCATGCCTGTTCTGACCACCTGGCCCCAGGATGGCGGACCGTACATCACCCTGCCCCTGGTGATCACCCGCAATCCGGAGAACGGCAAGCGGAACATCGGTATGTACCGCATGCAAATCTTCGACGGCCGCACCACGGGCATGCACTGGCAGATCCACAAGACTGGCGCCGCCCACTTCGCCGAGTACGAGCGTCGCCACGAACGCATGCCGGTCTGCGTGGCCGTCGGTGGCCCGCCGACCTTGACCTACGCGGCCACGGCGCCATTGCCCGAGGAGGTGGACGAGGCGCTGTTCGCCGGCTTCCTGCAAGGCCGCCCTGTCACCATGACCCGGGCCGTCACCTGCGACCTGATGGTGCCGGCCGAGGCCGAGTTCGTTCTGGAGGGCTACGTCGACCCGGGCGAGCGCCGCCGCGAGGGACCCTTTGGCGACCACACCGGTTTCTACTCCCTGGCCGAGGAGTTCCCCGTCTTTCACGTGACGGCCATCACCAGCCGGCGCGATCCCATCTACCAGACCACCATCGTCGGGCCGCCGCCCATGGAGGACGGCTGGCTCGGCTGGGCCACCGAACGGCTGTTCCTGCCGCTGCTGCAGGCGGTGTTGCCGGAGATCGTCGATATGCATCTGCCCGTGGCCGCCTGCTTCCATAACCTGGCCCTCGTTTCCCTCGAGAAGCGTTATCCGGGGCACGCTCAGAAGATCTGCCACGCCCTGTGGGGCATGGGTCAGATGATGTTCAGCAAGGTGATCGTCGTGGTCGATGAGGACGTGAATGTGCAGGATCCCACCGAGCTCCTGTGGCGGATCAGTAACGCCGTGGATCCCCGGCGCGACACCATCTTCGTCGAGGGGCCGGTTGATCAGCTCGATCACACCACCAACCAGGCCTGCCTCGGCGGCAAGATGGGCGTCGACGCCACCCGCAAGTGGCCGGGTGAGGCGGGCTACGCACGCGAGTGGCCGCCCGTGATGACAATGTCCGCTGAGATCAAGGCCCAGGTCAGCGAAAAATGGACCGACCTGCTGTCCCGGCTGCGTCGTCGGGAATCACAGAGATGACCTTCAAGGACGTGCACGGCAGATCCACTGACACCTGGACGGTCAGCGATCCCGCGGCCCATGGCCGCAACGTACGCGACATGTTCGCGCGCATCGCCGGCGTGTATGACTTCATGAACCATCTGCTGAGCCTGAACCTCGACCGCCGCTGGCGCGGCAATCTGGCGCGCCGCCTCGACGGTGACGTGTGGGAACTGCTGGACCTCTGCGCGGGGACCGGCGACCTGGCTCTGGCTTGTGCCCGGGCTGGGAAGGGGCGCCTGCATCTGGCGGCCGATTTTTGCCCGGAGATGCTGGTCGCCTCCCGTGGCAAGAAAGGCGCCGACCTCCTGCGGCCGGCGGTCGCCGACGCCTTGCGGCTGCCCTTCGCGAAATGGTCCGTCGATGCCGTCGTCGTGGGCTTCGGCGTGCGTAACTTCGCCGACGTGCGCCAGGGGCTGGCCGAGATGACGCGGGTGCTGCGGCCGTCCGGCCAGCTGATGGTGCTCGATTTCTTCCGAGACGATCCCCGCGCCATGGGTGAGCTGCGCAGCACACCTCGAGTGGTGCGCCGGCTACTGGACTGCACTGTGCCCTTGCTCGGCCGGATCTTCGGCCGCGACGAGGCGGCGTACAGTTACCTGCCTGCGAGCCGGGGAGAGTTCCTCACACCCGCCGGTTTCGCCAGCCTGCTGGTGGAGATTGGCTACCGGGATGTCTTCGTCATGCGGCAAACCTTGGGGATCGCTCACATCATCGGGGGAAGGAGTTCGCAATGAGTCCGGCCGATGCGAGGAGTGGCGCCAGTAATGATGCGAGTCGGGACGATACGGCCGGCACCGACCGGGAGTGTGACGGCAAGGCCACTATCACCATCGCCTGGACCGGCGCGAGCGGCCTCGTCTACGGTGTGCGGCTGGTGGAGATACTGCTGCGGAGTGGCCGCAGTGTTAACCTGGTCACCTCCGCGGCAGTCACACAGACTGCTCCGGTAGAGTTACGGAAAACATTGGAGCAGATCCTGGCAGAGCTACGCACCGAAGCCGGCGCGGATGGAGGTACCGGTGCAGGCCAGCTAACTCTTTATGGAGAGCGGGAGTTCACCTCTCCTTTGGCCAGTGGTTCGGCTCTGAGTGGGGGCATGGTCGTCTGTCCTTGTTCCATGGGCACGGCCGCCCGCATCGCCGCCGGCACCAGCGAGAGCCTGCTCCTGCGCGCGGCCGATGTCTGCTTGAAGGAACGGCGACCGCTGATCCTGGTGCCCCGCGAGACACCCCTGGCGACCCATCATCTGGAAAATCTGGCCCGCCTGAGCGGGCGGGGTGTTCTCATTCTCCCGGCCATGCCTGGCTTCTACCACCACCCCACCTCCGTCGACGACCTCGTCGACTTCATCGTCCAGCGTGTGTGCGACCATCTGAACGTGAAGGTCGATCTCGCACCGCGCTGGGAGGGCGGCGGCCTGGCAGCAGGCAACGGCATGGACCCTGGCAACGGCATGGAACCTGGCAGCGGCACGGAACCTGGTGGTGGCATGGAACCTGGCAGCG
>CBDURX010000497.1:0-2616 GCA_965369485.1 uncultured bacterium
GCAACATGATGATCAACAAGGTCGTCGCCAAAGCGAACCCCTGGCGGTCGACTTGCCGACCACTGGTAAAACGATCCATTCCCGTCTCCTCCTTGCGACCTCAGTCAACTGTTGCGAATCAATATCCTGGTCGTGTAGTTCACGGGCTCGTCGCGATCCGATACCCCCTGGATAACGATCTCCACGAAGCGGATCCGGTCCCTGTCGTTGGCCACCAAGGGCACCGGCCCGAGCTGGATTCCGTTCTCGTCGAAGTAGAGGAAGGTCAGATTCGTGATGTTGCGCAGGATGGTCTGAGCGCCACTGCCCGAGTTGCGGGTCAGCTCCGCCGTGCCGGGGAGGTACATGTAAATGACATCCTCCGCCGGCTCGACCACCTCGATGACACCGTCACCGTCCAGGTCCATGCGGCATTGCAACTGGCCGAGATCGGCCACGGGAAACCGTGTGAAGTTGATAGCTGTCGGGTCACAGCCGGCGGAGCGGACCTCCCGTGAGACGAGGGACATCACCGCACGCATGGACTGCTGGTACTCGACCCGCTCGCTGATGTCGGAGTAACTCCGGCGCGAGTTGATCATGAAGGTGAAGATGACGGTCATGGCAATGCCAAAGAGGGACAACGCCACCATCATCTCCACCAGGGTCATGCCGCGGCGGTTCCCGGATTCAATCATCGTATTTGTCCGTCTCACGTGCACTCTCCCTGACGGCGCGCTCAGCTGTGAATCAGCGCGTGGATACCAAATCGGACACCAGTAGTGTCTGGTCCCGAGCGCCGTCGAACCAGTTGACTGTGACCTCGAGACGATCCAGACCAAAAGAGACATTCTGCACGGCGGTGCGCCACTGGATCACTCCGACCTGCCCGGAGTCGGGCACGGCGTTGCCGAAGCCCGCCCCTTTCATCTGCTCGAGCTGGCTCTGGGCCAGGGTGATAGCCTGGGTGAAGCGGTCGGATTTGCTGACTTCGTGGCGGGCTTGCGTCTGCACCATGGCCAGAGGCAAGATCCCGATGGTCAAGATGGCCAGCACCACCAGGATCTCCACCAGGGTGAACCCGTCTCGGTCAGGCATGCTTTGGAACAGCCGGCCCATGGTCAATACACCTCCACGACTCCTGTCGGCAAGATCTGTATGGTCCGGCCCCCGGTATCGCCGTTGATGACGAGAATCTGGGCATCAGCCATACCCCAGGGGAAAAAATTGACCGTTGCATCGGCAGCCAGTGCCACCGTGCTGTGGAAGTTCCGGTTGCGGATCACGTCCCCCGTGATCGGATCGGTGATGGTGTAGCCGCTGGCGGTGGCCGTCAGACGGTAGACCCGCCCATTGGCGATGGACATGCTCCGCACCATCTGAATATCCGCGGCCATACGTTCCGTCGTGGTGGCCAACCGGTTGCTGCGCACGTAGTTAGAGATTGACGGAATGGCGAAGGCCGTGATGAGGCCTATAATCCCCACCATCACCATCATCTCGACGAGGGTGAAGCCCTTCCTGCAGCGCATGGCGACACACCACTCCTTCCCGGACAACTCCCAAAACAGGGACAAAACTGGATAACCCCTAGCGGCTATTGCAATCCGCATGCCACCGGTCAGATCATAAACCTGGTCTAGAAAAAGGAGTTATAAGGAGGGATCAGGAGTGTTGAGAACGCATATCGCCACGCAGGACGGAGGGCGTCGTGGGATTTGCAACATCCGGCCTCAGGTCTGTTGCCGTGCGCGAATCGAGCCTCGTCGGGCATCAAGCTGGTTCGGATATCAGGCCTCGCCGGCCATCTCCCGCGGGTTCTCGCCCGGCTGGGTCTCCACTGCGGACCGGGCGGGCAGGCGATACCAGGCCATTAGCCCGACCCCCAGCTCGAAGAGGCCCGACACCACCAGCACCAGGACCACACCCACGACGTCGGCGGCCAGGGATCCGACAAAGACTGAAACCAGGGACAACGGCGCCATCATGGTGCCCAGCCAGCCGAAGATACGACCGCGGCTGCTCTCGGGCGTCTCCTGCTGCAGAAAAGTGGCGAGACTGATCTGCGCCACGGTGCCGACGGCGCCGAACAGGGCGAACAGGATCAGGGCCAAAGGGAAGGCGCGGTTCAGGGCGAATACGACCAGCAGGAGACCGTCCACGATCAGCAACCAGGTGACCGTACGCAGTGGCCGGCGTCCGGCCTGGAGCGCGCCTCCCGCCATGGCCCCGGCGATCCCACCGACCCCCGCAGCTGCGAGAATGAGACCGAGCTCAGCGTCACCCCGCGACAGGACGTTCTTGACGAAGAAGACCACCAGTGGTGTCTGCAGAGCGGTGACGAACACCGTCGCACCCATGAGGACGAAGGCAAAGCGTAACCGCGGCTGCTCCCAGATGAGAGCCGCACCGTGCCGGATGTCGCGCCAGGCGCGCCACACTGCCGTCACATGGATCTCGGGGACCGGTTCATCGTCCAGCGTAGCAGCGGCCGCCTCACTCTGCGCCGGCTCGACCTGCGGCAGATAGATGAACCTGTGCGACACCAGCACCAGGGCCGAGGCCAGGAACGTTGCACTGTCGGCCCAGAACGCGCTGCTGGTTCCCCATAACGCCACCAGGGCGCCACCCAGGGCC
>CBDURX010000498.1:0-2616 GCA_965369485.1 uncultured bacterium
TCAGCCTCCTTCACCTTCTCCTTTTGCCCCGGATAAACAATGCGGGCGTGATGAATCCCTGTGAGCAGCGGGATGAACGCCTCGCGTATCTTGGCCAGGTCGCTGATTGTCAGGCCTGATTCGTCGAGTTCACCACTCAGCAACCGCGTGTCGATGATCTGCTTGGTGACCTCCTTGATCCGGCCCGGTGTCGGCTTGGCCAGTGACCGCGTCGCAGCCTCGACGGCGTCGGCGAGCATGAGGATCCCGGTCTCGCGGTTCTGGGGCTTTGGACCCGGGTAGCGGAAATCGTCCACCTTGACCGAGTCGCCGCTCTCGAGCGCCTTGTGGTAGAAATATTCCATGAGGCTGGTCCCGTGATGCTCGGGAATGAAGTCGATGACCGCCTGGGGTAGACGCCATTTCCTGGCCAGCTCGATACCATTCTTGACGTGGTCGGCCACCACCAGGGCGCTCATGCTTGGGCTGAGGTCGTCATGCTTGTTCACACCACGACTCTGGTTCTCCACGAAGTAACCGGGTTTTTGCACCTTCCCTATGTCGTGGAAGAGGGCTCCCACGCGGGTGAGCAGGGCGTTGGCCTCGATGGCTCGCGCCGCGTGTTCGGCCAGCTGGCTGACCACCTGGCTGTGGTGGTAAGTGCCCTGGGCCTGCAGCGCCATGCGTTTGAGCAAGGGATGGTTCAGATCCGAGAGTTCCAGCAGGGTCAGATCGCTCGACACGCCCACGACCGGCTCCACGACCGGCAACAGGAAGAGAGCGAAAGCCACCGCTAGAATCGGCGTAAACAAACCGACCAGGTACTGGTGCCCCAGGCTGTCGAGTCTGATACCGGCGGCGACGCTCAGGACGGTGATCAGGAACAGTGAGAGAAGTGTCAACAAGGCGATTGTCTGGTAGAACTGGCTCCGTTTCTGGATCCGGCGCACCGCCAGGACAGTCACCAACCCCAGGACCAACCAGAAGAGGGCCGCGCTCGCGTCCACCTCAGGCAGCAGAGACAGGAGAGTCACCGCCAGAATCGTGGTGGCGTAGCCGACCCGGTCCTTGAACAACACTGTCGCCAGCAGAGACAGCAGCGCGATGGGCACGCCATAAACCCCAACGCCCGGCTGACTGAGAGCAAAGGCAGCTCCGCCCATGAACAGGGCCAGGATGGCGGCCAACGCGACAAGATGACGCGCGCGGAGCAGGACGGTGCGGAAGTGCAGCCACCCGAGCCAGCCATACAACCCCAGGATCACGCTGATCAAGAGCAAGCGAGTCACAACCCATGCGAAATGTTCACTGTCCTGGGCCGTACTACCCCTGGCCACGAGCAAGTCGTGCAGACGGTTCAGGTAGAGCGCTTCCTGTTCGGTGACCCGAACGCCATGATCCAAGATGCGTTCGCCCTTGATGAACTCACGCTCCGTGGGTACCGCTTGACGGGCTTTATCCTGACGCAGCTTGGTCTCATCGGAATCGTAGATGAGGTTGGGAGTGATAATTGGGCGCAGCACGGAAGCGACCCAGATGGCGTCGGCGGGTGGCAAATCCCTCGCCAGCAGCAGACCCATGAGCTTGCTGTCCAGCTTGGCCTGCCGTGTAACCTGCTCCTTCTCACGTAGTATTTCCGTCTCGCTGGATACGATCCAGACCTTGGCATAGTTGCCAGTAGGCAGCAAGTCGGCCACGCCCCCGGTGAACAGTTCTGCCACGACCTGCATCATGTCGGCGTGCATCCTCTCCGGATCGACACTGGAAAGTGCCCTCTGCAAATGTTCCTCACCGATTGCCGGGAACCGCAGACTCAGCATGCTGACCCTCTCGGCAAGGGGCAACTCCGGGTGGGCAAGTTGGGAACGCAATGCTTGGTCCCATGTCTGCAACCGAGCCAGCGCGTCCCGCTGCTGCTGATCACCCAGACTGCGCAGGGCGGGCGGCTCCATCAGGACCCTTTGCAAGCGTTGCATCTCCACATCCGATTCCAGGTAAGGCGCCTGGAAGTTGAACGGTGCGCGGATCTCGCGGTTCGCGATCTCCCCCTCGGCGGGAAAATCTGTGTTGATCCGTGGCAACGGAGGGAACAGGACGAAATGAAGCAAGCCGACAAGTAATCCCACGGCCAGGGTCCAGCGCCATGCACGTCCCTGCCGCGCCTCCTGACTGTTGGTCACTTTGCTCGTTGCGCGGGTCTGGCTCTTGCGCTTGCTTTGCCGAGCAACGACTCCACCGACCAGCCGGGTCCAGTTCAGTGACCACAAGCGCATGGGTCAGTCCCTCCCGTTCCGCTGCTCGGCTCCGTCGAAGGCATCCACGATCCTGCGAACGAGGGGATGGCGCATGACGTCTCGGGTGTCGAGGTGGATGAAGGCGATACCGTCGGTGCCAAGGAGAATATCCAGCACGTGCACGAGACCCGACTTCTGGTCCTGGTGCAGGTCGATCTGCGTGATATCTCCCGTGACCACCGCCTTCGCATCGTAGCCGAGACGGGTCAAGAACATCTTCATCTGCCCCACGGTCGTGTTTTGAGCTTCGTCCAGGATGACGAAGGCATTGTTCAGGGTGCGACCGCGCATGTAGGCCAGTGGCGAGGCTTCGAGCACACCGCTGGACATGTACTTGGCGATT
>CBDURX010000499.1:0-2616 GCA_965369485.1 uncultured bacterium
CGGCAGCGCCTTCCGGCACGGCGCGCACCAGGTGGCCCAGAACTCGATGACAACCGGGCCCTCGGCCAGGTACTGGGCCAGAGACACCTCGTCACCTTCGTAGGTCTCGAGGGTGAAGGCCGGAGCTGGACCGAGATCTTCCAGGGTCGCGGGGGATGCTGCCGTCTCCGGGGCGGACCCGGCCGCATTCACGGCGGGCGCCGCTGCGGTGCTCAGCAGCCAACCGCAGCCGAGCGCCACGAATAAGGCCAGGATCCTCATTTGACCAGGGTCAGAATGCGTGACTGGTTCTGGTCGGCAACTGTCAGACTGCTCAGGTACGTACCGCTGGACACGACATGGCCGTTATTGTCTCGCCCGTCCCACGTGACCTGGTAATCGTGTCCGGTGGCCTGCCGATCCGTAACCAGCGTACGGATCACGCGGCCTCGCAGGTCGATGATCTGCAGCTGAACGGTGACTTCCTGACCCGCTCCCTCGAGACGGTAGGGGATGGTGGTCGACGGGTTGAACGGGTTGGGATAGGCCGCGGCCAGTGTAAAACCGCGATCCGGGGTCTCGTTCACCGGGACCACGAGTTCTGCCAGCAGCTGGTCCACCAACGGCCCCATCTCCTGGGGCCGCCAGGACGGGGGGCCGCCCTCGGCCAGGGTTCGGCGGTAGCGGATGGTGCCGGTCGCATCCACAATGAAGAAGGCGTCGTAGGATGTGGCGTAGTTGACGCCTACGCCGTTGGCGCCGGCCAGCATCAGTACGGGGTAAGTGATGCCGGCGATGACCCGGAAGTTCTCGCACTGGGCGGGTGTCCCGTTCCAGAAATCGAGGGCCAGGAACTTCAGCGGCGTGGCTGGATCTCCACCTTCGTCGGGATTGATGTAGGACTGGTAGAACGACTCCGTACCGGGGCCGTAGCTTGCGCAGGTCCCTCACGCGTACCCTATCATGAACAGGACCACCACCTCGCCCTCATAGTCGTTCAGCAAGGTGTGCCAGTCGCCAGGATTGGAATCCTGCAAGGTGAAGTCGGCGGCGGGTTCGCCGACCTGACCAGTGGCGTGGACCTGAGTCACCAGCAGCAGCAAGGTTGCCATGGCCAGTAGTGTCACCGACATCAGAAAGCGTGGGCGAAGCGGCGTCAAGGCCAAGCGGGTTGTCGTGTGCAGCATATCGCACCCCCGTATTTCGATTGCTAGGGTTCGTCAGCGGCGAAACAGCACTCCGGAGGCCCCTGGGCCCCGTGAGATGCTATGAGATGATTTTCATCATGATTATACACCGTTTCACTAGCCTTTGCCAGTGCAAGGCGCCCCGGTTGCCATCGAGGCGTGACTTCGCCATACTGGACCCATGAATCGCGGGAAAGCCAGATCGCACATCCTGGTGATGCGCGCCGGACAGCTGGGTGACACGGTGTTCGCCACGAGCATCATCGAGCCACTGCGTCGGCGGTACGGAGATGCCACTCGCATCGACCTGGTGGTCAAGCAGGGCCTGGCTGACCTCTTCCGCCACGATGATCGTATCGGCCGCGTGTTCGAGCTGGCCCACCGCAACTTGCCCATTCCTCTGAACCTCGACAAGTGCCGGATTGTCTCGACCTCGTGGCGTCACCCCTATGACTTGCTGGTCAACCTGGAGACCGGCGCCTTGTTGAACGACCTCGCACGCCTGGTCCGGGCCGCGCACAAGGTTGGAAATCCTTACGGTGGCGTGGCGGACGACCGGGAGGGAGAACACGCCGTGGGCCATCTGCGGCGTATATACCGTACTTTCCTGTCCGACGCCGAGCTCCAGCAAGCGGTGCCGACCCTCGTGGGGCCACACCTGGCCACCCTGGCAGGCCGTCTGGGCCTTCCCCGGGAATACCTCGTCCTGAACCCCACCAACAGCCAATTCACCAAGCGCGATTACCGGAGCTACCGCGCCTGGCCCCTGGAGCACTGGCGAGAACTGATCCGGACCCTGGCCGCCAGGCGGCCCGAGAGTATCCTGCTGGTGGGAGGACAGGGGGAACAGGAATACTTCCGCCACCTCTCACCCTTGCCCGAGAACGTGCACTCCCTGGCGGGCCGTACCGGTCTGGACGAACTGATCACCTTGCTGGCCCACGCCAGGGCCGTGGTCACCACCGACACCGGTCCCGCTCACCTGGCCGCCGCTGTGAACACGCCGGTGTTCGCCATCTTCGGTCCGAGCGACGACCGCAAGACCGGACCCTTTCCCACCCCCGAGAACGACGTGCACATCCTCAACGCACACCTGCCGTGCAGTCCTTGTTCTCTCACCGGCGGGATCGAAGACTGTGACTGGAACGAGTGCATGCACGAGGTCACGCCGGCGCAACTGTTCGCGGCGCTGGAGGAGCTGCTAGACAGGAGTGCGGGCTAGCCTGGTCTAGCCCAGGCTAGCACGGCCTAGCCCGGGCCGACCTGGATTACAGCAGGTAGTGCTTGAAGGAAACCCTTCCGGCGGCCAAATCCTCCAGGAAACGGTCCAAACAGCCGGTCAGATCGACCATCTGTTCGGTCAGGGAACGCAACCGCTCGTAGGGGGTGCTCAGGTCACAGTCAGAGCTCGGTTGCCGGCGCAGTTCGGCCAGTTCTTCCTTGGCGTGGT
>CBDURX010000500.1:0-2568 GCA_965369485.1 uncultured bacterium
CTCGCCGGTGGCCGGGTTGCCGATCTCGCCGAAGCCTTGGCGGTGGACCGAGAGGCTCGCAAGGTCGCCGCCGCTTTTATCCATCAGCCATAGCCCCGTAGGTGGGGTCGAGGTTCATCTTGTCTAGCACATTACTCATCACGATTTTTGCCTTCGTCTTCACCCTCGGGCTCGTGATCATCGTGCATGAGCTGGGACATTTCCTGTTCTGCAAGTTCTTCGGCATCTACGTCAAAACGTTCTCCAT
Source organism: uncultured bacterium (assembly GCA_965369485.1). Lineage (GTDB taxonomy): Bacteria > Krumholzibacteriota > Krumholzibacteriia > LZORAL124-64-63 > LZORAL124-64-63 > CBDURX01. The sequence goes on from CBDURX010000500.1 coordinate 248, forward strand.
AGGCATCGGTCCGAAGATACTCCGCAAGCAGTTGGGAGAGACCGAATACGTGCTGTCCCTGATTCCCTTCGGCGGTTACGTGAAGATGGCCGGCGAGGGAATCATGGAGGAGATCCAGGATACCGGGACCTGGGAGGAGCGGAAGTATCCCCTGGGTACGGAGGAGGGTGACCGGGAAGCCGCCGAGACGGATCTGAACATTCCCAGCGACCGTCATTTCAACAACCGGCCGGCCTATCAGCGGTTGGCCGTATTCGTGGCCGGCCCGCTGTTCAATCTCCTGCTGGCCTTCATCGTCTACACCGGCATCGTGCTGAACAGTGGCCAGGTGGAGGTGCCGGTCATCCGCGTCGGTAAGGTTTTGCCCGACACGCCGGCCGCGGAGGCGGGTCTGCGTGTCGGCGACCAGTTCCTGACTGTCGCCGGCCAACGGGTAGCCGTCTGGGACGACATCACGGCCGGTCTGGTGCAGCCCAGTCTCGAGCATCCCAACGACCCACGGCCGGTGTCGGCGACCGTGCTCCGCAACGGCCACATCGAAAAGGTGACCCTCACGCCGCAGTATGTGACCGAGATGCAGCACTGGGTCATAGGTCTGCAGCCGTGGGACACCGTGGTGGGCCTGGTGCAGAGGAAAGGTCCTGCTGACCACCTCGGGTTAAAGGCGGGCGACCAGATCCTGGCCCTCGACGGCGAACCGGTCACCTCGTTTGCGGCCATCGCCCAGGTCATCAACCACAAGCCCGGGGAAGAAGTTCAACTGCTCTGGGAGCGCAGCGGCCACGAGATGGAGGGTATCGTCATTCCCAAGGAGGCGGAAATTGCCCCGGATTCCACCATCGGGCGCATTTTCATCGACCGCCAGTACGTGCACCGCACCATCGGTCTGGGGCAGGCGCTGACGGTGGGGCTGCGCTTGACCTGGCGAACCATGCAGGTCACCCTCAGCGTCTTGAAGCAGTTCGTGACCCGCCAGCTTGGCCTGGAGGCCGTGGGAGGGCCCATCCGCATCGGACAGGTGGCCGGGGAAATGCTGCGCTGGAGTTTCAGCCACCTGATGCAATTCATCGCATTCTTTTCGGTCAACCTCTTTCTTTTGAACCTTTTACCCATTCCCGTACTCGACGGCGGCCACGTGCTGTTCTTGGTCCTGGAGGTTGTGGCGGGGCGGCGTGTACCCGAGAGGATTCAGGCCATCGCCACGCAGGTCGGCCTGATTTTCTTGCTCCTGTTCATGACTTTCGTGGTGGTCGTCGACGTGTTGAAGGTCACAGGGCACTGAGCCGTTCAGATCACGGTTCAGTATCAATCAGCTTTGGGTCCGGCAGGGGCGCCGTCAAGCGGCGGGGATAGGGGGCTTCGAGTAGAGAATCACGTTCGGCGTCCAGGATCCGAAGGAGCAGATCGTGGACGGCGGCTGCCCGATTGGGCGCGGTGGGTAAGCCGTGGCTGGTTTCCTCCAGGGCACTGTCACCCCAAGCGGCTGCCAGGGAATCGAGAAGGGCGGGTCCTTTTTCATAGTCGGCAAGGGCTACGGCCCGGGCTCTCTCCAGGGTCAGGAACCTCTCGAGGTAGAGGTGTTCACCGGGTGTCAGGTCATCCAGCTGGAGAGATTCCGATTCCTTGTGGCAACCACCGAGGCCGCAGACCAACATGAGGACGAAAAAGGCTGAAGGAATGGTGCCGGTCAATCAGCGTCCTCCTGAAATTCGACCGAGGCCCGGTCCCGCACACGAGTCGTCCGGCGACGCCGACGACGTAGGACTCCATACACCCAACTCGTGGCATACGCAAGGGAAGAGTAACGGTTTCCGGTCCCGCGTATGTCTGCTTTCACTCCTGTCCGTCCTTCTCCTCGCTGCCGGCGCCGCCGGTCCGGTGCGGGCCGTGGACGAGTTGGACTACGGCCTGGCCGAGCAGGAGCTGTACCGCATCGAATTGCACGGCAACGAGACCTTCTCCACCGACGAACTGAAGGCGATCCTGCAGATCCATGAGTCCTCCTGGTTGCGACCGCTGACCGTCCCTCACTACCGGCCGGATCTGGTCGACGTCCAGTTGCGTCTCTTGCAACGCTTTTACCGGCAACGGGGTTTCCACCAGGTGGCGGTCGCTCTCGATTCCATCGGCACAGAACCCAGGGGGCGCGGCGACATCCTCTTTATCTCCCTGGATGAGGGCCCGCGGACCTTCTTCGCCGAGATCTCATTCGTGGGGCAGGAGCCCATCGCCGCGGCCGAACTGCGCGAGATACTCGTGTTCCGGGCAGGCGATCCGGCTCCGGTCGACCTCAACACGCTCGGGCAGGATCTCTATGCCTT
>CBDURX010000501.1:0-2566 GCA_965369485.1 uncultured bacterium
TACAGCCTTCCTTTCACCAACGCCAACGTCCACGATCCAGAGACGGGCGACCTGATCTTGCCGCCGTACTTGATCATCGAACGAGGAGGGGTCCGCTTCGGTATCATCTCAGTATTGGATCCCAAACAGAAAATCATCACCATGTCTCCTCACGATCTGGAATTCCAGGTGGATGATCCGGTCGCCACCTTGCGCAGCTTGATCCCGCAGGTTCGCCAGGAGGCTGAGACGATCATCGTATTGAGCCACCTGGGGGACAAGGGTACTGAGGCCATGCTCAAGGAGGTCGAGGGTATCGACATCGCCGTGTGCGGACACACCTATCGCAAGTTCGACAGCGAGCGGGTGATCGGCGACACGGTTTTCCTGTCGGCGGTACACGAAGGCCGTTACATGGGCCGGGCCGATCTGGATATCGACGCCAAGGGCGTGGTGCAGAGTTTCGAAGTCGAGTTGACCGCCTTGGACGAGAAGGTCCCAGACGATCCCATCGTGGTGGAGAAGATCAAGCAGTTCAAGGAACACCTGGAGGAGTACCGGTTGGCGTTGCGGGCCAAGTACCCCCAGGTGAAGGGCTCGGACGAGGAGCATTTCCTGACCGAGCGTTCCTGCCGCAAGTGTCACATGGACGTCTGGCAGCAGGTCAAGGGATCCGCCCACCAGATGGCCTACACAACTCTCGGCAAGAAGGGTCAGAGTTTCAACCCCGATTGCTTGGTTTGCCACGTCGTGGGATACGAGTACCAGAATGGTTACGACGACAAGCCGCCGTACAACCGTCTGGTCAACGTCCAGTGCGAGGCGTGTCACGGTTACGGGACCCAACACCGTCGGGACGGTGAATGGGGGCAGGAAGCTGCTGCAACCTGCACGACTTGCCATGACGAGGCTAACAGTCCCGACTTCGATTTCGCTACCTACTGGGAAAAGATCGAACATTGATGGTCTGATGCATAGAAACGTGTTTTCCCCGGGCGGCTGGCGGTTTCTCGGGTCAGCTGCTTTAGTTCTGATGATCTGCCCTGCGCCGGCGGCGGCTCTGGATATCTTCACGTTGTGGCGGCTGCCCATGATCCCGCTACAGGTGGTCGAGGGCGGCTGGGTCGATTACAAAAGCGTGACCCAGGCTGGCGGCCGCCGCAGCGAGGAGTTGGTACGGATCCAGTGCGTCGGCCGTTACGGTTCCCAGGACGCAGGAGGCTGGGTGGTCGAGATCCTGTCCCTGGATATCGTGGATGGCAAGTTGGGTCCGTTACCGGGCGAAGGTCTGCTGTTGCATCTGTCCCAAAGACTGTTGCGCCGGGATGCGCCACTGGCAGAAATCATTGAACGGGTCGAGAGATGGCGGGACGGTCGCGCCACCGTGCTGGCACCGGAACAGTGGCGGGAGGATCCGTTCGTTTCCTCGTCCCTCCGGACGGAATTCGTTCCCTATGCGACAGAACTGCTCGGCAACTCGGTCAGGGTGGTGTCTGGCAAGGAGATAAACTGCGACCAATTTCAGATGACCGCAGTGGACAGTCAGCGAGTGGTCCTGCCGTACGGGCAACTGGAACAAGTGTCACGCTGGGAAATCACCGCCGCCGTCAACGCCGACATCCCTTTTCTGGGCCTTGTTTTCGCGGCCGAGCGCAACCGTTCCGAATCACGTCTCGACCCACCTAGCGATCGTTTCGCACCACCACCGCCGGTGACCCGGGTGAAGACCATGGAGCTGATCGCGTATGGCGACGATGCTTCCCCGGAATTGATACGCGCCACGCCAGAACGACCGTAGACTGTCAACCCGAGTCATATCCGGATAATCCAGCCCGGGCACGTTGACCACAGTCGAAGCGCTGTGGTATAATGTTTCATGCTTTCCCTCGATCTAAAACATCTCAAGACTACGGCGCACAGCTATCTGCTCGAGATTGACCGTCCCCAGCCGACGCACCTGATCGCGCGGCATCTCTTCGGGCCACGCCGGCACGAGTATCCGGAGGCCCACGTCGTCGTGCGCACACTGCTGGCCGACGACCCCCGCTTCATCGAGACTCACGAAGGGCGATGGTCAGCTCGGGATGCCTCCCATCTCCGCTCGCTTTTACGCGAAACCACCTTCACGGTCGTCGATCTGGAGACGACCGGCAGCCTCATCGGCGTGGACGAGATCATCGAGATCGGCGTCGTCGTCCTGCAGTGCGGTCACGTCAAGGAGCGGTTCTCCTCGCTGGTGCAGACCGACCGGCAGGTGCCAAGGTGGGTGGAAAACTTGACGGGAATCCACGACTGCGACCTTGTGGATGCACCGACCTTTTCCGACCTGAGCGCCAGCCTTGTCGGGCTGTTGCAGAACTCCGTATTCGTCGCACACGATATCCGTTTCGACCTGCCGTTCCTGCGCTGGGCGTTCGCCAGCCATGATCTGCCCATGCCGAGCACGATCGGCCTCTGCACCCTCCGTCTCTCCCGGCAACTCTGGCCCGAGCTGGAAAGCCGCACTCTGGTGGACCTGGCACGGCACTTCGGAGTACTCCACAGCAACCCCCACCGTGCCGACGCGGACGCCGACGCTACGGCGGGC
>CBDURX010000502.1:0-2562 GCA_965369485.1 uncultured bacterium
CGGGAGGACCGAAGGGGCGTCGTACCGCCCTGCTCCGCCTCGTATTGCCCGAACAGCCGCCCCCAGGGCGTGGTCCGGAATTGGGCCAGGCGCCGACGGCCGATCAGAGGGTACCAGAGCAGATCATGATAGAGATCGGCAGCGCGGGCCACCGGAGCGGCCAGGGGCGTGCCGAGAGCTGCCTGGCCCAGGCGCCGCGCCGCGCCGGGATAGCCCGGGCCGGTCGTGTTCCGCAGGCCGTCGGCACCGCCAGTGCCGGTGGCGCCGGTTGCGCCGGTGGCGAAGCCGAGATCGTGGCGCAGTAGATCCTCCTCCCCCACCAGGGTTATGGCCGCGCTGCGGGCCACCCCCAGCCGCCGCTCGTCGCAGAGGCGCAGGTGAGGAACTTGCAACGGGTCGTAGCCCATCAGACGGGCGGTCACGGCATCCAGCGCCACGGGGTCGCAGCTGGCCAGAAGCACATGCCCGGCGACGGGTCGAATGGCACGGCGCCCGCTGCCGTAACCGAGCACGCTGGCGTCGACCACAGCCAGCTGATGCGGATGCACTTCGCGCCGCAAGGCGATCACCTCGGCCACGGTCTCCGCGGAGTGGCGACGCAAGGCCGCCGGGAAGCGCCGCAGGGTCAACCAGAAGCTGGCCGGCAAGGCGCCGCCGGTGGGCGCCAGGGCGCTGCCGCGCCCCGTGGCCAGGACCAGACTACTGCTACCCAGCGACCGACGCGGTACCATGATGCCCTCGGGAAAACTGCTTTCCAGGCGGTGCAGCCGGATGCGCGGGCGGTGGACCACCCACTCCTCTTCCGGCAGGGCGGCAAAGGGAACCGCCAGGTCGGCCAGCACCTCGCGCCAGCGGTAGTTGTGCGCACCTTGGTGGCAGGCCCGACCATCTCCCCGCGGTCCGCAAGCGGCCACCGCCCGCAGTCCATCGCTGGACATACCGCCAGCGAGCAGCACGCGCAACACCGACTCCAGCTGCCAGGGCTGCGCTCCACAAGCAGGGAAGTAGCGCGACCAGTCCAGTTGCAGTCCTACGGTCACGGGCGCCTCGGCCGGCAAGGCCTCCCGCCAACCCACGAGTTCCAGCAATCGTCGGTAGTCGTCCGCCACCGTCTCCGGTCGCGTGGCGACCAGGGCCACCGTAGTGGTCATGCTCCGACCTCCTGACCACCTATGATCCGGATCGCCACGATGATCCAGCCGATCACCATGACCTGCAGAAACAGATCGTTGAGCAGGATCTCGTGGGGCCGGCCGCCGCGGCCCTCCCGGAAGACGAGATAGAGATAGCGTCCCATACCTATGAAGACGAAAGGCAGCGTGAAGACCAGATCGCGGGTGCCGAAGTGAGCAACCGTGGACGGCCAGACCGTGTAGAGCGAATAGGTCATCAAGGTCAAGCCGAAGGAACTACCGATCAGAGCGTTGAGCATCGGTTCGGAATATTCCCTCAGCACCGAGCGGGTGCCCTCTTCCCGGGGAGCGACCTTGATCAGCTCATCGCGCCGCTTGCAAAAACCGAGAAAGAGCGAGAGGAAAAAGGTGCAGAACAGCAACCACGGCGAGATGTTGACCTGGTCGCACACGGGCTCGAGCACGATGACTCCGGCAACGGCCCGGATCACGAAACTCATGCCTATACCAACGACGTCCAGCACCACGAGTTTCTTCAAGAATCGCGTGTACAGCCAGTTCCAGAGCAAGAACACGAGCACGATGGCCAGGAAGTTCTGGCCCAGCAACCAGGCGGCAACCAGGACCGCGAACATCAAGAACAGTGCCATCCGGAAGGCCAGATGGACGGGTAAGCGGCCCGAAGCAATGGGGCGCAAGCGCTTGTAGGGATGGCGACGATCCCACTCGACATCGACGATGTCGTTGAAGACGTAGACCACCCCGGAGGCCAGGCAGAAGACCAGCACGCCGAGAACAGCCTGTTTCACGCAGGCCACCTCTGTGAAGCGCTGGGCAAAGATGACACCGGCCAGCAAGATCAGGTTCTTGGTCCATTGCCGCGGCCGGAGTGATTCTGCAAAAGCTACCAGATGTCCCATGTTCTCCTGCCCAGGTCGGCTCCGCCTGGCGCCGGTTGCTGATCCCCCAAGATCGGGTCAATAGGCATTGTCGCCACGCACGATGTGGTGCACCGTCATCAGCAAGATCTTCACATCGAGGGCCAGCGACCAGTTTTCCACATAGTGCAGGTCGTACAGGGTGCGCTCGGTGATGCTGGTATTGCCGCGCAAGCCGTGGACTTGTGCCCAGCCGGTCAGCCCGGATTGGACCCGGTGACGCTCGAAATAACGCGGCAGCTGCTGACTGAACTGCTCGACGAAGACCCTGCGCTCCGGTCGCGGCCCGACGAGGCTCATGTCACCGACCAGGACGTTCCAGAGCTGGGGCAATTCATCCAGACTCCAGCGGCGCAGCAAACGTCCCACACCGGTGACCCGCGGATCATTGGCCACCGTCCAGGTCGGACCGGAACCGGCTTCGGCGTCGCGACGCATGGATCGGAACTTGAGCATGTCGAATTCCCGACCGTCGCGACCGATGCGTTCCT
>CBDURX010000503.1:0-2532 GCA_965369485.1 uncultured bacterium
AGACGATCTCGTTCTCGCCCCTCAGGCTGCCGGCTACGGAGGTCAGGTCCAGACCCCCCAGGTTAGTAGTGAACTGCCGGAACTCCGGCTCGTTGCCATTCAGAACTGTTCTACTCAGACCGCCGCCGCTGGTGGCGACCCACAGGAACTGTCCACTGTAAGCGAGGTCGGTGACCCTGTTGGCGGTCAATCCCCTGTCTGTCGTCCAGCGAGCATATGTCGACGGGTCTGTCTGGTCCCACACCAGGATCCCGCCGTTGGCCAGACCACCGATCAGCCGTCCGTCCACAGCTTTCAGCCGCAGACATTCCTTGGCCAGCAAGAGCGCCTCGACTGCCACCGCTTGCGCTCGTGCCTGGGGTACTCCTACCCCCATGGGAAGACCCACCAGACCCACCAGAGCCACCAGAATCATGATGGAATTCAGAAGTTTGGTTCCTCGCATACTTACCGAACCTCCCGGTGCGAATGGGCTTCGCGTTCAGAATCCGAAGAGACTTCCGGGGGTGGTACCCGGCCGAGACCGCCGGGATCGAGCAGAAGGCTCCGCACAACATTGAATATCATAACCCAAGTGGCGGTGAATGAGAACAGTAAGTCCGTATCGCGGCCGGCATTGGAAGTGTCCACGGTCTCCCCGCCGGCGCGCGTACCCGCCCAGGGGCCGGTCAAGCCGGGTCGAGCGAGACCGCGACGCCAAGCCGCCGCCATCTCCAGTGGTGAAGGTCGTTGGGTGCGGCCCGCCGCCAAGCGTAACCGTGCGCCCCACACATTCAACTGCCCCCGCCACAGCGCCAGCGCAAACGGCCACTGCCACCATAACGGTAGGACCCGGCCGTCGATCGCGCAGGCGATCTTCAGCAACCGTTCCGCCCCCCACGCGTCGCTGCAGGCCACCGCGTACAGTGCCGCCGTCCGCCGCCGCCGCCGGACCATTTGCAGCCACAGGTAGCACGGCGCCGCCAGGACGGCCAGCACGAGGCCACCGCACAGGCTCAGCAAACGGGCCAGCAAGGCCCCCAGCGCCGACCCCGTTCCCGGTTCGAGTAGGGCGCTCACTTCGCCACCGAACGTATCGGCCCGAGCGCCGGCCGCCAGCAGCCAGGTTTCGTCGATCCGCCAGCGCAGGCGAATCCGCAGCCGGCGCAGCCTGGCCAATGTCTCCACGTCCAGGGCGTCGTGGTGTGGCTGAACCCAGAAGGCGATCTGGGAGATTCGCCACTTCCGAACCGCGTCCCCCAGCTCGGACCAACCCCCCAGCCAGGGTACTTCACCCCCGCTCAAGGGCGGCAGGGCCGTGGTGCCGGCCGCAGGCTCGGCGATGTACCCCACCGGATCGACACCCAACTGTCGGAGGTCTGGCACCCGATCCAGCCAGCGTTGCAGGATTGCAGGATCGCCTACCAGCAGACTTCTCTCCAGGGAGAGATACCCGTGCTCCATGCGCCGCCGCAAGGCACGGAACAGATCCTCGCCCAGGAGTGTGGCCAGTCCGAAAAGCGGGATGAACAACAGCAACACCGCCCGGCTGATGGCTTCCTGGCGGCCGAGGTAGGTACTGGCCAGCAGCAGCAAGGAGACCGTGCCAACCTGTTGCAGGCGGGCCATGGGCAACGAGGCACGGCGCCGGCGACCGACACGGTAGCGTCCCGCCAGGAAAAAGGTCAGGGTCGTAAGCAAGGACGCGAACAGGAGCAGCGACCGGTACTCCGTCAGAGGAAAGAGTGGTTCGGGGAACAGCGGGTCCATGATGCGACGCAGTCCGTAGGCTACGAGGAAGGCCACCCAGAGAGCCGCCATATCCACACTCCAGAGCAGGAAAAGCACCAGCGGCTCTCGCCATCTCTTCAACAGGTAGACCAGCATCCCCCACTTCTCGTAGAAGGAGATCAAGCTGCCCAGATGCAGCCAGAAGCTCTTGTGCAGCGCCCCCTTGGCGCTGGCCCGCCGATGCCGATGACTGAAACGGGCATCCGACGTGTAGTGCACCTCGTAACCAGCCTGCCACATGCGGTAGCACCAGTCCACGTCTTCGAAGTAGAGGAAAAACCTCTCGTCCATGGAGCCGGTGCGCTGCATGGCGCTGCGGCGCACGAGTAAGCAGCCACCCAGGACCCAGTCCACGGGACGTGACGACTGGTGGTCGAAGTCGCGCATCAGGTGCTCGTCCACGGTGTGGGAGTGGGAAAAGATCTTGCCCAGTATAGTGCGCCGTAACAGAAGGGTCTTGAAGGTGTAGAACCGGCGGCAGGAATCCTGGATCGAGCCGTCCTCGTTCAGCAGTTGCGGACCGGTAATGCCGGCCTTGGGATGGGCAGCGGCGAATGCGAGGAGGGCATCCACGGCGCCGGGTTGAGCCACTATGTCGGGATTGAGGATCAGGTAGTATTCTGCTTGCAGCGCGGCCAGGCCACGGTTGGCGCCCCGGGCGTAACCGAGGTTTTCACTGTTGAGGATCCAGTGTACCGCGCCGAAACGCTCTTGTACCGCGGCGAGACCAGGATCGTCCGACGCGTTGTCGACCACGATGAC
>CBDURX010000504.1:0-2520 GCA_965369485.1 uncultured bacterium
CAGGCTCGGATTGGCGCTGATGATCCTGATCAGACCGGCGAGGATGTCGAGTAAGGGGATCTTATCCTTGATCTCGTTATCCTTCAACAGGTCACCTCCGTACCGCAGGGTAAGAAACTGGGGTGCGGACCGCGAGAAGCCAAGATGATATAATGCCCTTTGCTTCTTGCTCGGGAAAGGTTTCTCTGCACGGAACCATATCACCCGTGTCAATTGGGCTGACGGATTGCTTTTTAGGGTGTAATTTGCTTAGTTTGGCCAGGTTAATAACTGGGCCAATATTGTCTGTGACGAGTGATTATCACGAAAGGTGTGACGATGGCGATCGTTCTGGACGGCTCCGGCCTGACCATCGCAAAGGTGGTGCGCATAGCGCGGGATGGCGAAGAGGTCGTGCTGGCCCCGGCGGCGTTGGAGCGCATCAAGAGTTGCCGCACCATGCTGGAAGAGAAGCTCGCGTCCCGGGAGATCATGTACGGGATCAACACCGGGATCGGCGAGTTCAGCGAGATCGTCCTGGACGACGAGCAAGTCCAGCAGTTCCAGCGCTACCTCATCTACAACCACTCTGCCGGGATCGGCGATCCCGCACCCCTGGAGTATGTCCGGGGCGCCATGGCCGGGCGGATCAACGTCCACTCGCATGGCCGGTCCGGTTGCCGCCCCGAGATCACTCTGACTCTCGTGGCCATGCTGAACAAGGGCGTTACACCCTTCGTCTGCCAGAAAGGCTCCGTCGGCGCCTGTGGTGATCTGGCGCCCATGTCCCAGGTGGCTCTGCTGATGATGGGGGAAGGCCAGGCCTACTACGAGGGTGAACTGCTCCCCGGCGAGGAAGCCCTGGCGAGGGCCGGCATACCCGTGCCGGGCTTGCAAGCCCGCGACGGCCTGGCCGTGATCAACGGCTCCAACCTGCTGACAGCTATGAGCGCGTTGCACCTCTACGACATGAACCGGTGGCTGAAGCAGGCCGAGATCGCCTGCGCCATGTCGCTGGAGGCGTTGCTGGCCAACCTGAAACCGTACGACGTACGGCTGCACAAGGTGCGTGGCTTCGGCGGCGCGGTGCGCAGCGCCAAGGCCATCATGAGCTGTATCGAGGGCAGCGATCTGTTGACCGGCAAGATGAAGACCAAGGTCCAGGACGCCTACTCCATGCGGTCCAGTCCCCAGGTGATCGGCGCCGCCCACGACGCCGTGGCCTACGCGCGCAGTCAGGTGGAAATCGAGCTGAACGGTGTGGGTGACAATCCCGTCTTCTTCCCCGAAGACCAGCTGACACTCACCGGCGCCAACTTCCAGGGCACACCGGTTTCGCTGCCCATGGAGATGGCCGGGACGGCCATCAGCATGATCAGTGTACTGTCCGAGCGGCGTCTCAACCGTCTCTTGAACCCCGCCCTGAGCGTCGGCTTGCCGGCCTTCCTGACCAAGGGTGCCGGCATGTACAGCGGCATGATGTTGAGCCAGTACACCGCCGACTCCTTGATCGTGGAGCAGAGGATCCTCTCCGCCCCGGCAGCCAACGCGTCGATTCCAGCCGCGGCCGACCAGGAAGACTTCGTCTCCATGGGCATGAACACTGCGCTGAAGAACGCTCAGATCCTGGATAACGCCTACGGCGTGCTGGGCATCGAGCTCATGGGGGCGGCCCAGGCCCTCGATTTGCGCGAGTTCTCGCCCGGCAAGGGTGTTCGCAAGGCTCACGCGATCATCCGCCGGCACGTGGCTTACCTGGACGAGGACCGGCCCCTCTATCCCGACCACACCCGGATGATGGAACTGGTGAAGTCGTGCGAGATCCTGGCCGCGGTGGAGGAAGTGATCGGCGACCTCGGATAGCTCTACAGATCGCACCGTGAACCGATCGGCTCTGCCGACCAATGCGACTCTTTTTCACCTGGTTTATTTGTGACAGGAGGATCACCGGTGTCGCCTCAGTCCGTACCGGCCCTGGTGATGGCCAGCATCGCTTTCTATGTCGGTGGCTACCACCTGCTGCTCCATCTGCGCAAACCACGGCCCCGCTACAACCTGACTTTCGGTCTCACCTGTCTGTCTCTGGGCTTCTTCGACATGTTTTCCGTGGGCCTGTTCAACGTCACCACCGCAGCGGACAGCGTGGGGTGGCTTCATTTGATCAGCCTGGCCGGTGCCCTGGCTGGTGTGTTTTTCCTTCACTTCGTAGCTGATTTCACCGAGCGCAGGATCGAGTGGCTCCTGCGTCTGATCAGCCTGTGTTTTCTGCCCATCATTCTCGCGGCCCTCTGGCGACCGGCCGGTTGGCTCTGGTCCGACGAGCCTTTCGTGAGGGTCGTACACCTTCCCTTGGGTTGGGAGGTCACCTATCGCGAGGTGGCGGGGGGACCACTGACGACCATTCACCTCGTCGTTTACCTGATGGTGATAGCCTACGCCTTCTGGGCCGGCGTGCGGCTCCTCCGTGATAGCCAGCGCCAGAAGGCTGTTCCGTTGCTCATTGCCCTCACTCTTTTCAGCCTCGGTATCCTGAACGATGCG
>CBDURX010000505.1:0-2516 GCA_965369485.1 uncultured bacterium
AAGCGAGTGCAACGCCGCAGATGGCCGCTTGTGTGCCCGCTGACTCTGAATTTGAGATTTGACAGACCACTAGCCCTCATAAAACAGCTCATAGCCCATGTAGCTCGGCTCAACCTCCTCTACCTGCACGAGGTCACCATGGCTCAGCAGTTCGTCTTCACCATGAAGGGTTTGCAGAAGGTCGTCCCCCCCAACCGCGAGATCCTCAAGGGCATCTGGCTGTCGTTCTTGCCCGGCGCCAAGATCGGCGTGATCGGTCTGAACGGCGCCGGCAAGAGCACGCTGCTGCGCATCATGGCTGGCGAGGATGACGAGTTCATGGGCGAGGCCTTCCCCGCCGAGGGTATCCGGATCGGCTTCCTGCCTCAGGAACCGCGCCTCGATCCCACCAAGGACGTGCGCGGCAACGTCCAGGAGGCTGTGGTCGAAACCCTGGCCATGGTGGAGCGCTTCAACGAGATCGGCCAGAAGATGGCCGAGCCGATGGATGACGACGAGATGACCAGGCTCATGGCCGAGATGGGTGAGCTGCAGGACAGGATCGACGCCACAGGTGGCTGGGAAATCGACCGTACGCTGGAGATCGCCATGGACGCGTTGCGTTGCCCTCCCGGCGACGCGGAGGTCGCCAAGCTGTCCGGCGGCGAGGTGCGCAGGGTCGCCCTGTGCCGACTGCTCTTGCAGAGACCTGACCTCTTGCTCCTGGACGAGCCGACCAACCACCTGGACGCCGCCTCGGTGGCCTGGCTCGAGCGCCACCTGCGCGAGTACGAGGGCACGGTCATGGTGGTCACCCACGACCGCTACTTCCTGGACAACGTCACCGGCTGGATCCTGGAACTGGACCGCGGCCACGGTATCCCCTGGGAGGGCAACTACTCCTCCTGGCTGCAGCAGAAGCAGAAACGGTTACGCGAGGCAGAGAAGAAGGATCAAAGCCGTCTGAAGACCCTCGAAAGGGAGCTGGAGTGGGTGCAGACGTCGCCGCGAGCGCGCCACAAGAAGAGCAAGGCGCGTCTGACCCGTTACGAAGAGCTGGTCAGCCAGGAGCGCCAGCTACAGCAGTCCGCCGCCCAGATCCGCATCCCGGCCGGTCCGCGCCTGGGCGACGTCGTGGTACGGGCCGAGAGCCTGCGCAAGGTCTACGGCGAACGGTTGCTGTTCGAGAACCTCTCCTTCGATCTGCCGCGGGGCAGCATCGTGGGCATTGTCGGGCCCAACGGCGCGGGCAAGACCACATTGCTGCGGCTGATCACCGGCCTGGAGAATCCCGATGGTGGAACGTTGCAGGTCGGTGAGACGGTCCAGACGGCTTACGTGGACCAGTCCCGCGACGATCTGGAGGGGGAAAAATCCGTCTTCGAGGAGATCTCCGGGGGCGCGGATGAGTTGAACCTGGGCGGACGTCTCGTCAACGCCCGCGCTTACTGCGCCGGTTTCAACTTCCGCGGCGCCGACCAGCAGAAGAAGGTCGCCAAGCTGTCTGGCGGCGAGCGAAACCGGGTGCACCTGGCCAAGCTGCTCAAGAGTGGCGCCAACCTGATCCTGCTGGACGAGCCGACCAACGACCTGGACGTGGATACCTTACGCGCGCTCGAAGATGCCCTGCTCGAGTTCGGTGGCTGCCTCGTGGCCGTCACCCACGACCGCTGGTTCCTGGATCGTATCGCCACGCACATTCTTGCTTTCGAGGGAGACAGCCAGACGTACTGGTTCGAGGGGAACTACCACGATTACGAGGAGGATCGCCGGCGGCGCCTGGGGGAAGACGCCGACCAGCCTCACCGGATCAAGTACAAGAAGCTGACCCGGGAGTAGCGGGCAGCATAAGGCGGCACGAGGGGACGGCTTTACCCGCGTGATCGAGCCTACAAGCGGAACACCAGGCCAGCCCCGATGAAATCGTCCTTGTCGATGCCGTTCAAGCCACGTCCCACGCGGAAATCAAACTGCAGGTTGGCCAGGGCCAGGAAGGTGACACCACTGTTGACGAAATGCAGGTCGGTCCCGTCCTTGTGATCCAGGGACAGCCCGAACCACTCCGCGTAAAGGCCCCACCTCTCGCCGAGAGACACAGCCATAGACACGCTCCCACTGACCTGGTTGAACTTCACCTCGTCGACTGCAAGGTAAGCGTAGCCGAGATTGGCGCCGAGGGACAACGTGGGCGCAAGTTCCCAGCCTGCCGCCAGGATAATCCGCGGTTGAGACATGGACACCCGGTACTCGGGGGACCCCACCGGCAAGCTGGTCGACAGCAACATGGCCAAATCAGGGCGCGCGCAGCGATTCTCGAGAAATCGGAACTTCAAGCCGAGGGTGATATCCTCCAGGCCGTTGATGTCGTCATCGCCAGGTAAGTCGGTAATGGCGTATGAATTCAAACCCAGTCGAAACTCCAAATTCTTCACCACTCCCATCCGGATGAGAATCTCTCCGATGGAGTCGATGTTCACATCCTTGACACGGGTGTTGGTGAAACCTGCCTCGAGCTGGAAGCGACCCGGCGTGATTGT
>CBDURX010000506.1:0-2513 GCA_965369485.1 uncultured bacterium
CTTCAGTCGGCCCCGCAGCCAGCCGAGGTACGACTCGCCGAGGGCTTCCCGCATAACCTCGTCTTGCTGGAAATTTATGAGAGCCTCGTTCAAGCTGCTCGGCAACTGAGTTATGTTCAACTCCTGTTTCTGCTGCGGGGTCATTTCGAAGATGTTCTGGTTGACAGGCAGCCCGGGGTCGAGCCCGCGGTCCATGCCGCCCAGACCGGCCCGCAGCATCGCCGTGAACGCCAGGTAGGGATTGCAACTGGGGTCGGGTACCCGCACCTCGACACGGGTCCCTTCGCCACGACGGGCCGGCACACGGACCAACGGAGACCGGTTGTGCTCGGACCAGGCCACGTTCACGGGGGCTTCGTAACCGGGAACCAGACGCTTGTACGAATTGATCAGCGGATTGGTGAGGGCCACAAAGGCATTCGCGTGTTCCAGCAAGCCACCGATGTAGTGAAGGGCCACGCTGCTCAGCTGGTACTCGTCGTCGGGCGCGTAGAAGGCGTTGTGACGCTCATCCCCTGTGCCGACGAATAGGGACTGGTGCGTATGCATCCCCGAACCGTTCACACCACTGATGGGCTTGGGCATGAAGGTCGCGTGAAGGCCGAAGTCGAGGGCGATCTTCTTAACGATCATCCGGAAGGTGGTGACCCTGTCGGCCGTCTCCAGGGCGTCGGCATACCGGAAATCGATCTCATGCTGGCCTGGAGCTACCTCGTGGTGAGAAGCTTCGATCTCGAAGCCCATGGCCTCCAGACATATGACGATCTCGCGGCGGGCCTCCTCTCCCTGATCCACGGGCAGCAGGTCGAAGTACCCGCCGGCATCATGGGTTTTGACGGTTGGGTTACCGTTTGCGTCGCGCTGGAAGAGGAAAAACTCCAGCTCCGGGCCACAGACCGGTATCAACCCACGCTCCTCGAACAGCGCAATGGTCCGCTTGAGAGTCAACCGGGGGCACCCGGGGAACGGAGTTCGGTCGGCTCCATATACGTCGCAGATCAGCCGCGCCACCTTGCCCTGCTTCCCGTCGAAGGGAAACACGACGTAGGAGTCCAGATCGGGAACCAGCAGCATGTCCGACTCTTCGATGCGGCTGAACCCTTCGATGGAGGAGCCGTCGAACATGATCTCGCCACGTAGCGCCTTGGCGAACTGGCTCGAGGGTACTTCTACGTTCTTGTTCTGGCCCATGATATCGGTGAAGATGAGGCGCAAGAAGTGGACGCCGTCCTCCTTGATACGCTCCAGCAGGATCTGGCGACGTTCCGAATGCGCAGTGACCCTGTCGTCGAAGGGTGACGCGAAATCAGGATTCCGGGGATTGCTCATGGTCGAACCTCAGGCAGGGTTGGTATGGCGTAGACCGCATTATTCATGAAGGTCCGTAGCGAGGCGGAGGAAAATGCTTGTCAGGACATGTGCTTGCAAGGATCTGCGAGGGAGGCGTACCCGGTGCGGCACGTTGATCGAGCAGATCCGAGTACGCATGTCCAGACAAGCATTTGACCTGCCGCCGTAGGACCTTCATGAATAATGCGGATTAGGGAACTGTACGCTTTCCGCCGTTGACCTCGATACCTATAGTACGAATCGCCGAATCCCACTATCTTTTTTTTGGCCCCCAATGGTCACGGTTCCCATCCGAACTTGAGAAATTGGTGATTCTTGTACTAATTTAGCCTGCTGTTCGTCCCCCGGCCCCTGCCGTGTGGCTGGGGATTATTAAGCGATAATGCCTGAATCATCGCCGCGAGGTAGCCATGCCTTTGGCGAGGAGATGATCGTCATGTTCAAGTTTCTGCGCTCCAAAGCCAAGATTTTTTACTGGGTGATCGCAGTGTCCTTCATCCTGTTCATCTTTCTAGCCTGGGGCATGGACTTCCAGGGCAGCCAGCGCACAAGAGACGTGCGTGCGGACGCTCTGGGATCCGTGAACGGCTACGCCATCTCTTCCCGAGATTGGGACAATGCTTACCAGTCCCAACTGGGCCAGATGCGCCAGCGAAACCCCGACCAACCCCTCTCCGCCGACCAGGCCGCCCGCGCCGCCGAACAGGTCTGGAACAACCTGGTCCGCGACCGCCTCGTGGAGGCCGAGATCCAGCGGCTGGGACTGATCGCAACGGATGACGAAATCCTCGACATCCTCAAGAACGATCCCCCGCCTGCTTTACTGGCCAACTACAAGGATGATGACGGTGTCCCCGACCTGGCAGCCTACCTGGCCGACCTCTCCAACCCCGCCCGCGACTGGACCGGAGTGGAGAACTATCTACGCGTCATCATTCCGCGCCAGAAACTCCAACAGCTCATCGTCGCACCGGCAGTGGTGACCGATGCCGAGGTACGCGAGGCCTTCGTGCGGCAAACCGGTCAGGCGGTGGCCGAGTACATCGGTGTCATCTACGGTGAGAGTGACAGTACCAGAAGTACCACCACCACCTCCACCTGCTGATGTTATTGTTGAAAAAATTGAATTTGAACCTGAAATACCTCTGTTATTACCAGCAGCA
>CBDURX010000507.1:0-2508 GCA_965369485.1 uncultured bacterium
GGAAGAGACTCTTCAGCCTCGGCATGGTCACCGGTGAATCGGTGGCGAATAGAATGGCCTCCAGATCGCGCTTCATCCCTGGGCCTCCGCCCCTAGCAGTTCATCGCCTCCGTCATGCCCTGGTTCGACGGTGTCCGCTGCGGCAGTGTCGAACCAGGTCGCCGCGTTCTCGTGGCGCTTGATCCAGATGGGACCGTGAACCTCAGTCTGAAATGCCGTGATCATCTGTTGCCGCACGAGCTCCAAAAGTGCGACGAAGGTGACAATCACCTCCATCTTGATGGCGTCCTCGTCGAAGAGTTCCTGAAAGTGCAGTGTGTCGCCGACGCTGAGTCGCTTACGAATCAACTCCATCTTCTGCTCGACCGTGTAGGGCTCCCTTACCACCAGGTGTGTACTCGGCGATGTTAAACGATCGAAGACCCCGGCCAAAGCCGCTAGCAGGTCGAACATCTCGATTCGTAGTGGTAGTTCCACTTGGCTGCGGTCAAGGAAAGGGTAACGAGTCTGGCGCAGGTGGTAGCGGTTTCGTTTCTCCTCGCACTTGCGCAGCTCTGCCGCTGCCTCCTTGAAGCGTTTGTACTCCAGCAGACGACGCACCAACTCGGCCCGCGGGTCCTCTTCTGTGAATTCCTCTTCGACCGATACCGGCAACAGCATGCTGGTCTTGATGCGCACGAGGGTGGCGGCCATCACCAGAAAATCTCCGGCATTGTCCAGGGGCAGTAACTGGATGAGCTCGATGTACTTCAGATACTGGTCGGTGATCTGAGCTATGGGTATGTCGTAGATGTCGAGCTGATCCTTCTGGATTAGGTAGAGCAATAGATCCAGGGGGCCGTTGAACTCTTCCAACTCGACCTGGTAAGCCTCACTGGTGCGAAAGTATTCCAGTTCCGGTGGTAGGCGGTCGAAGATCCAGGCTGCCGGATCACCGCCGTCCTCCGCCACGGCCGGTGGTTCACGGTCGTGGATCGGGCTTCCCTGCCCCTCTGCGACCGCTGCGCTTTCCGGAAGTGCAAATTCATCTCTGGGTCTGATCACGGTTCGCTCCTTCTGACCCGTAATTATTACGGCATCATCCGAACTTAGCCAATGCTCATGGCTGCATGTACCCGGTCCAGGGTTTCTCGAGCTACTTCGAGGGCTCTTAGGCAGCCATCTTTCATGATCTCCTGCAGCAGGTTCGGGTCGTCAGCATATTTCTGGCGTAACTCGCGCAGCGGTGCAAAGAATTCGGCGGCACCCCTGGCCAATTGTTTTTTACAGTCGACGCATCCACGCGCGGCCGTACGGCACTCCTCTGCTGTCACGGCCGCCTCATCAGGCACGAATTTCTGGTAATAGGTGTAGATGGCACATACTTCAGGATGGCCTGGGTCGCTGCGACGTTGCCGCGCCGGATCGGTGAACGCTGTTTTCACCTTGGCTTCGATCACCTCGGGCGTGTCGGCTATCTCAATGGTATTGCCCAGAGACTTGCTCATGCGCTTGCCGTCGGTGCCGGGAAATCGTCCGAATTTGGTGACCAGTGCCTCCGGCTCCGGGAACAGCCGACCGAAGATCCTATTGAAGCGACGCGCCATCTCTCGTGTCAGTTCCAGGTGCGGCAACTGGTCTTCCCCAACCGGGACATAATTGGCCCGGTAAGTGAGGATGTCCGCGGCCTGTAGGACCGGGTAACCCAGATGGCCGTAACTGATCTCTCCGCCCAGGTTCAGATCCCGCACCTGCTCCTTGAAGGTCGGGTTCCGCTCCAACCGCCCCATGGAGATGAGCATGCCCAACAAAAGATAAAGCTCGGCGTGCTCCTTGATCTGGGATTGAATGAACAGTACCGAACGCTCGGGATCAAGACCCGCGCCCAACCAATCCAGATACATCTGCCGACTGTTTTCGCGGATCTGGTCCGCCTTGTCCAGGGCCGTAGTCAGGACGTGCCAGTCGGCGACCATGAAGAAGCAACGGTATTCATCCTGTAGACTGGCCCAGTTTTCCAGGGCGCCGGTGTAATTGCCCCAGTGCAGCCGACCTGTCGGCCGAGCACCGCTCAAAACAATCTTTTGCTCTGCCAAATGGTGCCTTCCTGCCCAATGCGTACCCAAAGTGGCTACGCCTCCGCGCATAGGCGGTACCGGGCGATATCCACCTACTGAGGCGGTACAGTATCATCGGAACAAGTGGATGTCAAAGCACGACGGCCATTCGTGAGTAATCCTGGTTAAGATCAAGAACTCCGGCCACGAGCCCTTGGGTGAGCGGCACGGTAGGCTTCCATCAAGAAAGCACGATCTATATGAGTGTATATTTCCGTGGTGCTGATGTCAGCGTGCCCGAGTAATTCTTGGACGGCGCGCAGATCGGCACCGCCTTCCAGAAGATGAGTGGCAAACGTATGCCGCAAGGTGTGCGGGGTGACCTCCTGGCCGAGATTGGCCGCCGTGGCGTACCGCTTCAGGATTTGCCACACCGACACCCGGGAGAGGCGCCCCCCACGTTGGTTTAGCA
>CBDURX010000508.1:0-2507 GCA_965369485.1 uncultured bacterium
CCAACGCCGGCAAGTCGACCCTGTTGAGTGTGTTGACGGCGGCACGGCCCAAGGTGGCAGACTACCCGTTTACGACACTCGTCCCCAATCTGGGCATAGTCGACCTGGGCGATTTCCTCAGCTGTACTCTGGCCGACATCCCGGGCTTGATCGAGGGGGCGAGTATGGGCAAGGGATTGGGGTTGGAATTCCTGCGGCACGTCGAGAGGACGCGGGCCCTGCTGTATCTCTTGGATATCACCGACCCCGCTCCACAGGCTGCCCTCGACACGCTGCGCGGGGAATTGGTTCAGTACGGCCGCCGTTTGCCCGACCTGGAATTCGCCGTGGCGTTGACCAAGGTGGATCTGGTTGATGGAGAACGGGCCGAGGCGGCACGGAGGGCAGTCGTAGCCTGGGCAGAGGATCATGGCGCGCCGGAGGTGATCGTGATCTCGGCCGTGACACAGTCGGGACTTGGTAGTCTCCGCTACCTGATCCAGCGTCTCTTCCGGGAGTCGGCGCCACCACTCGAAACCGGCGCTGACGAAACCTGACCCGCTCCTCCCTGAATGTCACGTTGATTCAATCCCACCTCCCGTGAGGAAGGTCGCCGTGTCGACACGACAGCCGTCGACCGAGGCGGAGCTGCGCAGGCTGAAACCGCGCAGGCTGGGGCCGCTGGATCCTTTCTGGCCTCCTCTCTGGCGCCAGATGCCCGATCCGCCCACAGAAGTGACGGTCACTGGGGAGGCAGCCTGGCTGGCGCGCCGCGCCCTGGCCATAGTCGGCACGCGCAAGGCGACCCCGCGCGGTATGGCCGTGGCCACGGCACTGGCGACTGAGCTGGCCCGGGCCGGTTGGATCATCGTCAGCGGGATGGCCTGCGGCATCGACGCTGCAGCTCACCGCGGCGCCTTGCAGGGCGGCGCCACCGTGGCTGTTCTCGGCACTGGCATCGCACACACCTACCCGGCGGTACACCGGCGGTTGCGGCTCAGTATCGAGACCGGCGGCTGTGTAGTGACGGAACTGCCGGATGACACGCTGCCAGCCCGGTGGACATTCCCCAAACGCAACCGGCTCATCGCCGGCATGGCGGAGGGGGTGATCGTCGTGGATGCCCCGGAGCGCAGCGGAGCCTTGTTGACCGCCTACCTGGCGTTGGACATGGACCGCGAGGTATTCGCCGTGCCTGGCCCGGTGGACCGGCCCGAAAGCCGCGGCTGCCACAATTTGTTGCGAGAGGGAGCCACCCTGGTGGAGTCCCCCGCTGATGTCCACCAGGTCCTGACACCGCCAGGAGGGGGCGCTGGGGCGGCCAGTGAAGAGCGGACCATTCTCCTGCCGGCGCCGGGTTCGGCGGCGCGCTGGATCTACGATCGTCTGGACCTGGAGGGGGAGGGTTCGACCGAATTGGCACGCCGCTGGCCCGGCAGCGCGGGAAGCTGGGCGGAGGGGCTGGTCGCCCTGGAAATGGCCGGCCTGATAAGACGGTTGCCCGGTGGCCGTCTGGCCCGGCGTCACTGGGACTGGACTGATGAAAGGTGATGATCTTATCTTAGCCGGGATTCTCGAATCTCTTCGACATCACGCTGAAGCGAAGACAGGAGCCTTCTTTTACCGAGGCGGAGGGTGGAGCGTGGGGCAGTTCTGGAAAAGAATTCGTTGGTGGCTCGAGTACGGGACCCTCTGCAGTGTGCTTCTGATTTCGCGCATCGGTCCTCGGCGCGTGTTGTTCGGGATGGGTCGCTTTTTGGGACTTGGCGTCTGGCACGTGCTGCGGTACCGGCGCTCCGTGGTGCTGGACAACTTGCACGCCAGTTTTGGCCATGAACTGAGCGAGGGGGAGATTCGCGATCTCGCGCGCCGATTCTACATCCATCTCGGTCTCACCCTGATGGAGTTCTTGACCTTCTACGGCCGACCGCGGGAGGAGATTCTGAAGGTGGTGACCGTAGAGGGGGCGGAATACCTGGACGCCTGTCGGCAAGGCGGGAAAGGCGCCATTATCACCTCCGGCCACCTGGGTAACTGGGAGCTGGGAGGCGCTGCCATAGCCGCCTTGGGTTACCCGGTTCACTTCATGATCAAGAGCCAATCCAACCCCTACGTTGATCGTATGCAAAACGAGATCCGTCGTCGGGTAGGCATCGGCGTCATACGCCAGGGCGCCGCGGCGCGCCAACTCTTCTACGCCCTGCGCAAGGGGGAGCTCGTGGTCATGCTGGCGGACCAGGACGCCGGCAACGAGGGTATCTTCATGGATTTCATGGGACGTACGGCCTCACTGTTCCGGGGGCCGGCCTACCTGGCTTACCGGACGGGTGTTCCCCTGGTGCCGTGCGCCCTCTTGCGCCAGCCGGATGGCACGCACGTGGGGAGCGTCACCAAGCCCATCGAAGTGGACCCCAATTGGGACGAAGAGACGGCGGTACGGGAACTGACCCGTCAGCACAAAGAGCAGCTGGAGGCGTTCATCCGCCGCTTTCGGGCCCAGGAGGAGTCATGACGGCCCCGAATCTGGA
>CBDURX010000509.1:0-2506 GCA_965369485.1 uncultured bacterium
GTGGCTGACTTCGCCACCAATTTCGCGTCGGCGCAGCTGGCAGGAGATTTGGGTTGGTTCAACAAGGGTGGATTCAGTCCCGCCTTGCCCTACGCCAAGGAGTTCTCGGAAAAGATCTGGGATTGGGACATGACTCTTCACGAGCCGGTCATAATCGGTGGTGAATGGCACGTCATAGAGATCCTGGGCCGCGAGTGGGAGCGGCCGCTGACCCTCGAAGAATCGCGCGACCGCATCCTCAAGGAACTGACTCCTATCCTCCAGGAGGAGACAGTGGAAGCGTTTTTACGTCAGGCCAAGCAAAATACCGTCATCGAGTTCTTTGGATCTTACCGTCCCGGCGATGGACGGAATCCCAAGGAGCTGTTCGAGATGGCCTGGTACGCCAAGACACCGGAACAGAAGATCGACCTCTACAAGCTTCTCATCGAGGATTACCCGACGAACGAGCTGGCCGACGACGCACTGTTCATGATCGCCAATGTGTACCTGGACACCTGGTACGATTTGCCGTTTGCAGCTCGCTACCTGGAACAACTGCTGCGGGAGTACCCGGACAGCGAATTCTCTGAACAGGCCCAGTACATACTCGACAACATGGGCAAGACGGACTTCCGCACCCCAAAATCCATCGAGGAACTCCGCCAGATTGGCAGCGGAGGCTAAGAACATGGGTGGGGGGCGTTGACAGCCCTCCGCCCTTTGCTAGACTGTCGACAACTGTTCCAGCGGGATTCATGCCGCATTTTTTTCCTATCGTGCAGGGGAGCCTACCATGATTGCCAAGCTCAAATCGGGGTATCTTGTCTTGTTGGCCCTGATGGTTCTCACCTTGATTCTGCTGCAGCCTAGACTGGGAGCGGCACAGACCACCGAGGAAACTGTGGCACGGCCGGAGGTCACTCCGCAAGTGACGCTGCAAGTGGCCGAGATCGTGCTAGCCAGGTCATACGACAGTGTGATCAAGGCGCCTGTGGACACCGCGTCAACTTTCACTGTGGATGTGGGCAAGGTCATCTGTTACACGCGGATCACCGGCGCCCAGGATTCCCGGGAGATCATTCACGTCTGGTATCACGAGGGCAAGACCATGGCCAAGGTCAAGTTACCCATCGGTTCGCTGAACTGGCGTACATACTCCAGTAAAAACCTACTGCCCTCCTGGACGGGAAAATGGGAGGTCAAGGTTCTGGACGAGAGCGACACTGTTCTGGCCACCGTGGGGTTTACAATCCAGTAGTCCTGTTACGAGGTGATCGTGATGGTTCAGGTGACAGTCGCGGGCATGATACTGGATCAGCAGACGCGAGGGCCCATATTGCTTCTGCACATTCCGCCCCTGGACCGGTACATGCCCATCTGGATCGGGACCAGTGAGGGTGCGTCAATCGGCATGGCGCTCAAGAACGAGAAATTCGAGCGTCCTCTGACTCACGACCTCGTAGCCACCATCATCGATGGTCTCGGCGGACGCATCACCAAGGTCAGTATCACTGATCAGCGCAACAACACCTTCTTCGCCAAGATTTACATCGAGCGCGGACAACAGGTGATCGCCATCGACGCCCGCCCGAGCGATTCCATTGCCATCGCCATGCGCGCCGGCGCGCCCATCTTCGTGGCGGACGAGGTTCTGGAGCGCGAGAAGGATCACCTACTGACCCTGGACGAGGAGACGACTATCAGTCTCTTCGACGAGTCCGGTAGTGGCCCCTTTCCGGAAGGGGAGGAGCAGCCCCCTGGGCCCGATTCCGCAGAGGAGCACGGCGGCTCCGAGGAAGGAGACGAAACATCATGAACTGGCCTGGTGGCGTACGCTGCGGAAGCGGTGCTGCGCTTGCGACCCTAGTCGTGCTGGCCAGCGTGATGGCGGGATCCCTGCTCACCTTGGACGGCTGCGGTACCGGTGGCGCCCCCCAACCCGAGACGAGACCGGAAATCTCGGACGACGAACGCCAGCTGGCCGATCGACTCTACCAGCAGCTTTTGCAGGAGCAGGCCTTGCATCGGGATCGCAAGAGTCTCGAGCTGTCTTACGAGCTGATCGACCGCTATCCGGCCTATGAACGCAACGACGAGGTGACTCTCCGTGCGATCCGTTCGGCGCAGAGTCTGGGAGACCTGCCGGAGGGTCGCCGGTTGGTCGCGGAATTCCTGGTCAAATACCCTACCAGCTCCCTGCTTGGCGATGTCTTGCAGCTCGGTGTGAACCTAGCTGTTGCCGAAGCCGACACGGCCGCGGCCGCCGACCTCCTGGTACGTTTGTACGATCAGGCCGAGGACCATCGGGCCAGGCAGATTGCCGTCGAGGAGGCAAAAGAGTATTTCCCGAGGATGACGGCTGACGAGTTGGCCTCCCTGATCGCACGCTATCCCCATGGCGGTCTGCGGCCGTATCTGAGTTTCCTGCTTACCGAACAGTTGCTGGCCGCTGGCCGCAGCGAAGAGGCAGTGCAGGAGGTCGCGGCGATGCGCGCGGTGGCAGCCGACAGCGAGTGGACCGCAG
>CBDURX010000510.1:0-2502 GCA_965369485.1 uncultured bacterium
AGGAAGGTGCAGAGCCTGGCCAGGGAACGAGGAGGGCAGACCGTATCGGGGTTCAGGAGCAGCAGCGCCCGCCCCTCGGCTTTCCGCAAGGCCAGATTGTTGGCGCGGCTGAAGCCGATATTGCCGCCGCTCTCGATGAGGCAGTACTGGGGAAACTCGTTGCTGACCATGTCCGCAGAGCCGTCGCCGGAAGCGTTGTCCACGACGAACACTTCCGTGCTCATGTCCGCTGTGGCATCTGCCAGGGATGTCAGGCAATCCCGCAGCAGGGCGCGGGTGTTCCAGTTGACGATGACGATGCTCAGGTCCAACGCCTCACGGCTCCTGTGCTGTGGGCTTACGTGCAGAGGCCACCAGGAAGATGCCCGGCGCGTCTGCGGGCGTCTCGCCCTCGGCCCGGGCGAGTTGTTTGGCCAAAGCCGAGGCTCTGAACCTGCCGAAGTTGAAGCCGCGTTCGATACCGCGTGTGAAGAGCTCGCACGCCAGCTCGCTGCGGAATAGGCTGCGCACTTCGACCTCCGCGAATCCGATCTCGGACAGCAGGAGTGCCAACTCGTCCTGGCGGTAGTATTTGACGACGTGGTGTGCGGCGGAGTGCTTCCGCAGCAACTCCGGCGAGGATATTGCTTCCAGGGTGTCCACCGAGAAAACCATCTGGCCGCCCGGCTTCAGGATTCGCAGGCACTCGGCCAGGAGTTCGGCGTGGTGGGGGATGTGCTCTATGACGCAGATGCTGAAGATGCGGTCGAATGTGTTCTCGGGAAAGTGGGCATCCTCGACGGTCGAGGCCAGGAATTCCGATTCGATGTCTCCCTGCAAATGCCGGGCGAACCACTGTGCATTGACAATGAAGTCGGGATTGACGTCTACACCGGTGACGTGGGCACACTTCTGTCCGATCAGAAAGGTCTGCAAGCCTTCCCCGCAACCGATGTCGAGGGCGCGCTCGTCACCGTGCCAGGTCAAACCGTCCATCAACGCCTGGAATTCGAGGATCTTGAAGGGGCTGTATGTGAAGTGGATGTGAGGATAAATCCTCAACATGATGAGGAGACGCCAGACGAGTTTTTTCAACGTAGGCTTATCCTCGGGTTGGCGAGGCCGTGGCGATGGCTAGCGAACAGTACCTGTCAGTGTTTACCGCTGGCCCTACGCAGGATTTCCTGCTCTTCCTCGGTCAAGCTGTCCAGACCTTCGTGGGATATCTTCTCCAGGATCTCGTTGATGCGTCTCTCGTCAAAGGACTGGGACTTGCGATGATCCTCGCGCCGGATCACGCGCATTTTACGCCTGGTCTGTTGCCTCTGCCAAGTCTTGCGCAGGTTGTTCAAGCGCAAGGAGCGCCCAGGCACGTGGATCCCACCCCACAGGAGGTAGAGGTATCCGAACAGCATACCACCCAGGTGGGCGAAGTGGCCGATGCCGTCCGATTGCGGTTGAGCGGCCGATAACAAGCTGAGGACGCCAAAAATCAGGGCGAAGTACTTTGCCTTGATGGGAAAGAGGAAGTACAGGAGGATCCGGCGGTTGGGAAAGAGGATGGCGTAGGCCAGCAGGATCCCGAAGACCGCGCCCGAGGCGCCGACGAGGGGGATGGGGGAGCCCCAGGAGAAGACGGTGTAGGTGATGCCGCCGCCGATGCCGGTCACGAAGTAGTAGGACAGGAAAGTACGCTGGCCCCACACCCGTTCGATCTCCGACCCGAACATCCACACGGCGAACATGTTCAGCAGCAGGTGCATGAAGTTTCCATGCAGGAACATGTAGGTCACCAGCTGCCAGATATGGAGCTGGGGGATAACCTTGGCCGGAACCAGGCCGAATGCCTGCAAGAAGGTCCCCGCCCCGCTGAATCCGTGGGGGATCAGGTACTGTATGAAGAACACGGTTATGTTGGCGGCCAGAATAGCCTTGATCGTGGAGCTGATGTTGAAATTGAAGCCGTAGTTTCCGCCGGCCGACCGCCAGGTGCGCACTCTGTACCTCCTCTCGCAGCAACTCCCTGTTTCCAAGTGAAATTTACAACAGTTCACCGCTGTTGCCATACCGAAAAGCCGTGGTTGTTCTGAATAATGCCAGTTTGCCGGCCAGCGGCTATTCCTCACGGTCGAACAGACGGGGAACCTCGCGGTTCCCCCTCTGTATGCTTTATCCCGAGTTCTACTACCTGCCGAAGATGGCAATCATCTGCCGCGAGGTCTCCAGGTTCGGGAACCGCACCTCTCCGGCAATTGTCGTCAAACCGCCGCCGTTGCGGCCGTAGGTAGGGTCCCAATGACTGATGGTCGTCGTGATGGGACCGTAGGCGTTCGAGCCTGTCAGGCCGAGGGCCGCGTTGATGGCGGTGATGAACGCGTTGGCCACGGTGACGTTACCACGGTGGTTGAGGTGGATGCCGTCAAGTGAAAAGAGGGTCGTGAGCGCTGCTTGCACCGGATCCATGCCGTCCTGCACCAGGAGCAGGAAGTGACTGTTCTGGGGGGGTTCCAGATCGTCCAGAAG
>CBDURX010000511.1:0-2502 GCA_965369485.1 uncultured bacterium
GCACTCTACCATTCAAATGGCACCGAATAGCTGTTGTCCCTTACTTTTTGTTTTCCACTTCTGTCTTGGGTCCAGACCTTGCGCGAATATGACCGCCTTCTCGACGGTGGCCGGCGAGCGTGGAGCAGCCGACGCCGAGCGTGACATTCGCAGCGTCGCGATGTTCATGAAGGTCCTACTGCGTCAGTTCAATTGCTTGTCTGAACACGCGCTCTCTGATCTGCTCGGTCAACGTGACGCACCAGGTACGCCGCCCTCGCAGATCCTTGCGAACATGTGTCCAGACAAGCATTTTCCTGCGCCTCGTTACGGACCTTCTTGAATAATGCGGGTTAAGAGCCCGATAATTGGCCGGCCTCGGGTTCTCGATTATATTTGGTGCCAGTCGCGAGAGAACAGGGAAGGTAGTATCGACGACTCCTCACGGAGGGCAATGCAGTGGCAAACGAGAGTAAGGTAAAAGGGGTTATTGGAATCCTGACGGGCGGTGGCGACGTCCCCGGTCTCAACCCCGCCATCCGGGCCATCACCATCCGCGCCATTCGCGAGGGCTACCGGGTCATCGGCTTACGGCGTGGCTGGGCCGGCGTGTTGGAGCTCGTCTGCGATAAGGACGCCGATAACAGCGCTAGTTGTCAGATCTTGACCGAGGAGATCGTCAACAAGATGGGCCGCACCGGCGGCACCTTCCTGCACAGCTCACGCACCCATCCTGGTCACATCGCCAAGATCAACGTACCGGCTCAGCATCGGGAGAAGTACACCACCGAGATGAACGACATGACCGAAGAGGTCATCAGAAACCTCGAATTCCTCGGCATAGACTACCTGATCCCCATCGGGGGCGATGACACCCTCAGCTACGGCGTGCGCCTGTACAAGGAGGGTGTCAAGGTTGTCGCCATGCCCAAGACCATGGACAACGATGTGCCGGGCACGGACTACTGCATCGGTTTCAGTACCTGCATCACCCGCACCATCCAGATGACCAACAGCCTGCGTACTTCGGCCGGCTCGCACGAGCGGATTCTCGTGCTGGAAGTCTTTGGCCGCTACGCCGGTTTCACAGCCATGCTGCCGACCATGGCCGGCGCCGCTAACCGTTGCGTCATCCCCGAGCACAAGTTCGACATTGAACTGTTGACGCAGTTGCTGGTGGAGGATCGCCGGAACAACCCCAGCCATTACTCCATCGTGCTCGTATCCGAGGGTGCCATGTTCGAGGGCGGCGACATGGTGTTCACCGATACCACCAAGGACGCTTTCGGACACATGAAGCTCGGCGGGGTCGGCGACGCGGTATCGGCCAAGATCAAGGAACTATCGATCCGCTTCAACAACGGCACACCGGTCAACACCATCAACCAACGACTGGGCTATCTGGTCCGCGGCGGCGATCCCGATGCTATGGACTCCATCGTACCCATGGCCTTCGGCAACCTGGCCCTGGACCTGATCCTGGGAGGCATCCATGGCCGTCTGGTCGTGCTCAAGAACGGCCGCTACGACAATGTGCCCATCGAGGTGGTCACGAAGACCAAGAAGTTCGTCAACGTGGACAAGCACTACAACACGGAGCGGTTGCGCCCCCTCTACAAGAGTTTTTCCATGCAGCCGCAGTTCATCATGACCAGTGAGTGATGAGATCCGCTGCAGGTCAGCCTTGCAGTGATGTGGTCCCACTGCCCGCACGGCAGCTCCAGTAGAAGTTATTATGTTATACCGCATTACATTCCTTGGCGGATGTGCCGACTGGTTGACACTCCCTCGCGGTGACTGTTACATTCCATCTCAGTGACAAATGGCGTCCGGACGCCGGCCGCTCCGCCATCCCTGGCCTTGTGAAAGCTAACGCGAGAAAGGTGGCTGTCAGGACGTGAAGAAGACCGCGCTTGTTTCGGCCGGGGTGATCCTGTCCCTCCTGCTCGTCGAAATCTTTCTGCGTATCACCGGTTTCGGTCAGATCCAACCCACCCTGCAGTTCGATCTGAAGACCCGCGCCGCGGTGCAGGCAGGATTCGTCGTGGCGGACAGAGATCTCCTCTGGCGCCAAGCCGACACCGCTCCCACTGAATTCGACCGGATGATCAAGGCCGTCCGCGTCGGCCAGCCGGCGCCGACCAAGGGACGCAAGTACCGTATCATCTGTTTGGGCGATTCCTGTACGAGGATAGTTATCCAGGGCTGGCCCTTCTCGTTCCTGCTGGAGGGCCGCATCGGTCCTGATCGCGTTGAGGTCTTCAACGCCAGCGTGCCCGGTTATACCTCGTACCAGGGGTTGGCTTGGGTCAAGATGCAGTTGCTGCGGTATGAGCCGGACCTCGTCGTAGTTTACTTCGGCTGGAACGATCACTGGCGGTCCACGGGCATGACCGACCGGGATTATGCCGCCTCCCTCTCACTCTGGCGGCCACGACTGCTTCAGCTCTTCCGCCGTCGCGTCGAACCGCCGCCGTTGCGTGTCGGCCAGTCCGAGTTCCGGGAAAACCTGCAACAGATCGC
>CBDURX010000512.1:0-2502 GCA_965369485.1 uncultured bacterium
CCGGTTTAGCGAGCTCACCTGCACAGCCCCACCATAATTGGCCATCTGAAGCCTGTCAACGCGGGCATGGCAATGCCGGGCAAACGGCGATGCGGAGCTGTCTGGTCGCCGGAGTCTCCTGGACAACCTCGCCGGCGCCGGGTATGTTTTCCAGCGTCCGCTTTCCCCACATGGTGTCACGATCCACCCCGGTGCCGACTGGACGCTCCCTTGCGAGGGCGGAGGTTCATGACGTTGAAGGTCATTGTCACAGGCGGAACCGGCCTCATCGGCCGGCATCTCGTCACTGCTCTGGTCGCGCGCAAGGATAGCGTGGTGTGCGTCACCCGCCAGGAGACGCGGGCTCGATCCCTGCTGCCGGTGGGTGTGGAGTTCATCGAGGCCGATCCCACGAAACCGGGTGTCTGGCAGGAAGCAGTGGCTGGCTGCGATGCCGCGGTGAACCTGGCTGGCGAGTCCGTGGCCAAGGGTCACTGGACGCCCAAGCGGAAGCGCAAGATCCGGCGCAGCCGCCTGGAGACCACCCGCAACCTTGCCAAGGCTGTGAGCACAGCCGAGAAGTGTCGGGTGCTGGTCAGCGCTTCGGCCACCGGTTACTACGGCGACTGTGGCATCGAAGCTCTGGACGAATCGAGGGAGCCTGGACACAACTGGCTCGCCCGTTTGGCCCACGAGTGGGAAGGCAGCGCATTCGTCGCCGAATCCTCGACCACGCGGGTCGTTTTGCTGCGCATCGGCATCGTGCTGGCCAGGGAGGGTGGCGCGTTGCCGCGGATGTCCCTGCCGTTCCGCTTCGGTCTGGGCGGTCCCATCGGCAACGGCCGCCAGTACTTCCCCTGGGTTCACATCAACGACCTGGTGCGGGCGATCCTCTTTGCCATGGACAGTGACGACCTCACAGGTCCCGTCAACGCCGTACAACCCGATCCCCCCACCCACGCCAGCTTCGCTCGAGCTCTGGGACGGGCCATGCACCGGCCAAGCCTGGTACTGCTGCCGGCGTTTTTACTGCGCTTTTTCATGGGAGAAAAGAGCGAGATGATCCTGGCCTCCCAGCGTGTCGTGCCCAGGGTGCTGCGGGCGCGGGGATTCCGCTTCGAGTTCGGGGATCTCGACGCGGCGCTGGCGAATCTGCTGGACTGAGCGATCCCACCCACGCGCAGCGCAACTCCTCGGTTGCGGCGCGTGTCACTCCACCGGCCGTGTCTGCAAATTCACGCGCACCTGGAGAGTATTTCCCACGAGGCGTGCCGATCCGAAGTGATCGCGGTAGTCCTGGAAAACGATCATGTTCTCGGTTTGGTGGACCAGTGTGAGGTAAGGGTCCAGGTTCGTCACCAGGTGTGCGTAGGCTTTCCCGGCAGTCGTGTGGTCAGGGTACGGCACGACGATGCAGGTGTGAACACTACCCGCCTCGTCACGGTAATCGGCCACAGCGCCAAAGATGCGGCTGTTCAGCTGCAGGATGTCCCCCGCGCCGAGTGTGTAGATGGGCTGCAAGGCGAAGACTCCGCGGATGAGGAGCTCTGACCCCGGCACTCGATCACCTGCTGGCAACGCCTCCCAGATAGCCAGCGACTCCGCCGCCGCCGTGGCAGCCAGTTTCGTCTGTGCGAGGGCGGCCATGGCCGGCAGCAGGGCGGACTCGCCGCCGAAGTTATTGATCTGCAAGAATTTCGAGCCCTTGACCGCCGTCAGTTGGTAGCGGTTCCCCGTGTTACGGGCGTCCACCCCGGACAGAGGTGTCTCGCCCCCGCACTTCATCAGGTAAATCCCCAGGGCCGCGGCGGGGCTCTCCATCTGGTAGCTCTCGACGGCGACCTCTGCATGTCCTACCAGATATCGCTGCAGTTGCAGCTCTGCGAAGCCGAACTCGAGGACCAGCTCGGCGCCGCCGTCGATGTGACCGTCGAGATTTTCGGCAGAGAAACGTAGCTCCGGCTCGATCAAGGTCCACGGTAGGCTGTCATCTTTGGCGAGGGCGCAGGTCGCCGCCAGTACGGTGAGCAGTACGGCGAGATGGCTAGCATGTGCGTGTGAGACCATCTGTCCATCTCCGTTCAGACCCGGATGTGATCGATCCTGTCCGGGTCCGCCACTCCCAGCTCCAGCTTCTCGGCATAGCGCAGGTAGTCGGTGAAACGCGGATGATCGTTCACCTTCACCTGCATCTCCTTGCGCTTAGTCACCATGAGGTTGTGGCAGGTCATGTCCAGCGCGAACGGATCCGTCGCGAAGAAGAGAGTGTTGTAACTGTAGGTGAAGCTGGCGTTGGGCATGGGGCCGCCGTCGTACTGTCCCACCAGCCCGTCGGTGATGTTCAGCACCAGCTTGTCCCGGACGCAGGGAAAGGCCAGGACCTCCGTGCAGACGTCGAAGAAGAGCGGACGGTGCAGGCGACCTGTATTGCAGATGGCGCCGTAACCGATGTTCTTGGTCGCCATGGAAATGCCGTTGCCCGTGTTCTTGAAGACGGGAATGTTGATGATCTTTGTCAGGTCC
>CBDURX010000513.1:0-2492 GCA_965369485.1 uncultured bacterium
GACCGTCGAGAACCACAGCCTCATGCCCAAGCGTCGCGTGAAGATGACCGTGGGTGTTACCTACGACACCGGCCCTGATCAGATGCGCGAGGTGATCCGCCGCATCGAGGCGTACCTGGAAGGCCACGCGGACATCCATCAGGAATTCAAGCTGGTCAAGTTCACCGACTTCAACGAATCCAGCCTGGATATCTTTCTCTACTACTTCACTGTGACCACCGACTGGAGCGAGCATCTCGCCTTGCGGCAAGAGGTGAACCTGGCCGTGATGGACATCCTGCAGGAGCTGGGCCTGTCCATCGCCTTCCCGACCCGAACCGTACATTTCGCCGACCGCGAGGCGCCGGGAGAACTGCAGTAGGTCAACCCGTAACCAAAGAGCGCACGCCAGGCGAGAATTTGGTATACTACCCTGCAATAACCACTTCTTGAATAAACAGGGTGAGGGATGGATATGCGCGCGAAACGACTTGCTACCTTGCTGATCTGTCTGGCACTGCCTGCTGTTGCTGGTGCCGGATTCACCGATGCGGGCATCGACGGCGAGGTCAAGGCCCTGACGATCTACGAGGGTAACCTGATCGCCGGCGGCGAGTTCACCACGGCCGGCGGCGTCACCGCCAACGGCATCGCCCGCTGGAGTGGCGGAGCCTGGCAACCCCTGGGTCGTGGCCTCGAGGGCGTGCAGATGTACTGGGACACTCGCGGGGACACGATTTACTTTCAGCCTTACGTGGCCGACTTGACGGTTTTCCGAGGCGATCTGATTGCCGGCGGCTCCTTCACCCAGGCAGGTGGCGTACCGGCCGTCTCCATCGCCCGCTGGGACGGCGCCGCCTGGTATCCACTGGGCGTGGGGATCCACGAGGACGTCGAAGTCTGGATCACCGGCGACTTCTTCTATTTTCCCCCCAACGTCCAGACGCTGACCGTTCACGGCGACACTCTTCATGTCGGCGGTCTCTTCGAAGAAGCCGGGGGCATTGCCGCCCGTACCGTGGCCAGCTGGGACGGCATCTCCTGGCACGCCTTGGGCATAGGCTTGGGTGGTAATCCTCCCTCGCGTGCCATGGCCTCAGTCGTCTATGACACCGATCTGATCGTCGGCGGCAACTTCACCCACGCCGGCATCTGGCCGGCCCCTTCCCTCGCCGAGTGGGATGATGTGAAGTGGGGCGGTTTAAGTGACGGCTTTGCCCCCCCCTTACCAGACACCCAGGTGCAGTGCGTTACCATCTTCCAGGGTAACCTGATCGCGGGCGGCCATTTCAGCACGGCCGGGGGCAACCCCGCCAGCAACGTGGCTGCTTGGAACGGCTCGAGCTGGAGCGGACTCGACGCCGGCCTCAGCAACGACGTTCACGCCCTCGCCGTCTTCGAAAACCAGCTCTACGCCGGCGCTTTCCGTTGGGGAGGAGAATCCTGGGCCAACGCTCTGCAAACCGACGGCCCGGTCAAGACAATGGTGGTCTACCAGGGCAACCTCATCGTCGGTGGAATTTTCAGCCTGATCGACGGCAGACCGTGCCAGAACATCGCCTCCTGGCCCGACGACTTGACTCCTGCCTACCTCGTCGCCTTCAATGCCGCACGCCGAGGACGGACCGCTTTGCTGGAGTGGGAGATCGCCTACCTACACGTCGACGCGGCCTTCTCCGTCTGGAGACAACTTCCCGGTCAGGAGATGGTGTCGGTAGCCGGCGAGGTGGAGGGTGAGGCCGAACTGGCCTTCCGGTTCGTGGACCCCGAGGCGCCGGACAGCGCCGTGGACTACTGGCTGCAGGAGATGACCACGGACGGCGAGGTCGCATGGTTCGGTCCCGCGCATCTGCAGAAGTGGGTGCCGGGACGTCTTGACCTGGCCCAGAACCGACCCAACCCGTTCAACCCCCAGACGACGTTCAGTTTCACCCTGCCCCGGGCCGGCACGGTGCACTTGACCGTTTACGACGCACGGGGACGCACGGTGGCAGTGCTGGTGGACGCGGTTTTATCTGCGGGCGAGTACACAGCCCGGTGGGACGGCCGGGACACGACCGGCCTGGCGGCGGCTTCCGGGGTCTACGTAGTACGGTTGGAGGCGGAGGGTGGCGCCGAATCGCGCAAGATTACCTTGGCTCGGTGATGGCGATGAGCTGAAGTAATATTAATACATTGATAATACTCAAAGTAATACCCAAGATGCTCGGGATGAGAGCTGTACAAACTTAACAAGTCGATTTGATGTTTGGCGTGGAGAATTTGGGGGAGTTTGGGTTGCACGCGGGGACCCAGAAATCAGGTATACCGAAAAATGGGCGATAATAGTTAACAGGGACCCAGCCAGAATGTTGACTGATCTGCTGTATAAGTGGCTGTTTTCAAAGGAATAACGGCACCACCTGATCGGCCGAATTTCTCACCTAAAAACTGAGCATGACCCGAATGGCCCTCCGGGGCTAAAAACCTGCATTTCTTGCTCATCCTCTCAGAAACTGGTCTTGGAGATCATT
>CBDURX010000514.1:0-2490 GCA_965369485.1 uncultured bacterium
CCTGACTTTACGGCCCTGGAAAATGTGCTTATCCCTGTGAGGATGGTAGGTCGTCTGAACGCGGCTGCGGAAGCGCGCGCCGCTGAGTTGTTCGAGATCATGGGAATCACCGACCGGGCCGAGCACTTGCCTGGTGAGCTGTCAGGTGGCGAACGACAGCGGGTAGCTGTGGCCCGGGCATTCATGAATCACCCGGAGATCGTGCTGGCCGACGAGCCGTTCGGGAATCTGGACCGCGAGAAAGGGGAGCAGATCAGTCGGATCCTCTTCGAGCTGAAAGGCCATGACACGACCTCGCTGGTGGTGGTCACCCACGACCTGGAACTGGCGGCCAGGGCTGACCGAGTGCTCAAGCTGGAAAACGGTAAATTGGTACAAAATGTCTAATAGTAGGGGCTTGGGAGATAAGTGAGAGGGAGAACATGAAGTGTCAGGTGTGCGGCGAGCGTGAGGCAACGATCCACTACATCGAGATCGTCGAGGGCCAGAAGAACAGCCAGTGGATCTGTGCTCAATGCGCCGAAAAGGAGGGGGTCGTCCCCGCGGACGTCACACCCCTGACCCACGGTTCCCTGGAGTCCTTCCTTGGGGGCATGCTCACCATAGCCCCGTCGGACCACGAGGCGGAGAAGAGTGAAACGCTTCCCGTGTGCGAGGTCTGTGGTTACGAGTACAGCCAATTAAAGGAGAAAGGCCTCCTGGGCTGCCCAGCCTGTTACACGGCCTTTCGCCGCCAGCTGGTACCCATGCTGCATCGTTACCATGGCGGTGTGAACCATCTCGGCAAGCTGCCCCGCTCTCACGGACCCAAGGCCTCACTGCGCCAGGAAATCACCCGCATGAAGCAATTGCTGGAGCAGGTCGTAGCGCAGGAGAACTACGAGGAAGCTGCTCGTATCCGCGACGAGATCAATGCACAGGAGCGCCGGTTGGAGGCGCTGCAAACGGATCGAGATGAGCCCGCTACCGGATCGGATGTCCAGGACGCGCCACAAGGCGACCAGGAGTGAGCCCATGGGATTCCAGGACATTGCCAACAAGGAACTCTTTTGGCTGGAGGGGACCGGTCCGCACGCGAACATCGTGATCTCCAGTCGTGTCCGCCTGGCGCGCAATCTCCAGGGGAGGCGTTTCACTCACCACGCCTCGGCGGCAGAGTTGCAAGCCATCAGACGCGAGATCACCCAACGGGTCATGGATCGGCCATCCTTCACCGCAGGCTGGCTGCTGGAGATGGAAGGTTGCACGCCCATCCAGCGCAAGTGCCTACTGGAGAAGCACTTGGCCAGTCAGGACCTGTTGCGTAACCACCATCAGAGCGCCTTGCTGGTCTCGGACAACCTCAGCCGTGTGGTCATGGTCAACGAAGAGGACCACCTACGGATCCAGGCTTTCCAGTCCGGGTACAACCCGGTCACCGCCTGCCAAGCGGCCCTGGCCCTGGACAGTGAGCTGGAGGAAAGTCTCGACTTCGCCTTCAACGACGACCTGGGTTATTTAACCTCATGTCCCACCAACGTGGGCACGGGTTTCCGGCTCTCGGTCTTGATCCACCTGCCGGGCCTGTTTCTCTCCAACGAAATCGAGAAGATACTCAACTCTCTACGGCAGCTACAGTTCACCGTACGAGGCCTTTTCGGCGAGGGCAGTGCCGTACGGGGAGCCCTCTTCCAGATATCCAACCTGGGCACCCTCGGGCGCAGTGAGGAAAACCTCACCACCGACTTCTCGCGGCACGTGAGCAAGGTGATCCATTACGAGACGCTGGCCCGGGAGAAACTCCTGGAGAAGGATCCCGTGGGGGTGCGGGATATGGTCCACCGCTCGCTGGGGATCCTGCACAGTGCCCACTTGATGACCACCCAAGAGGCGTTCGACCGGCTTTCACATGTGCGTTTGGGGGTTTCCCTGGGGATCCTACCGGCAGTTCCAACAATCTTGATGAACAACGCTCTGGTCCGGATGCAATCTGCCCACATTCAGGTTGAGGCCGGGCGCCCCGTGAAGGGGCGTGAGCGCTCGGCGGCACGCGCAACCTACCTGCGTGAACTGCTGTCCTGACCCGAACCGCTCATTTGCTCAAGTTCAGCTGTTATGCAACGATCTGTATAGGAGCTGTGTAGTCCGCTCTAGCGGGGCGGTCCTCCGCGTCGTATATTGCGCATGGAAACCCAGGTACGATAGGACACCCAGCCAGAGAAAGCGGCACTGGTGAGCCGGCGACTGTTGGATGTGGGACTGGAGGCGGGACAGCATGAACGACCGATTCACCCAGAGAGTGCGTAAAGTTCTGTTCTTGGCCCGCGACGAAGCGGGTCGACTCCAGCATGACTACATCGGCACGGAACATCTCTTACTGGGCATTATCCGGGAGGGGGAGGGCATTGCCGCCAATGTCCTGCGGCGTCTCGGTATAGATTTCGAACGGATTCAGAAGGCCATCGAGGAATCGGTCACTCCGCAGAGCGGTCCGGTTTCCATCGGTTAGAT
>CBDURX010000515.1:0-2490 GCA_965369485.1 uncultured bacterium
CGATCCAGTTCGACGGTTTTGCATTACGCCGGTTTTACACTATGCTCACATCAAAGCAGTTGTCACCGCCACATAAAGTCCACTACCAGCATAACTTACGCGCACAATGCGAATTAAATCGTATCGAAGTAACCGGCCAGTTCCTTCTTCAGCTCATCCATGGTCTCGAACTCGAAGAGCTGGGAGTTGTAGTCCCAGACCGACTTTTCATGCTGTATGATGGTCTCCACCTTGAACGGGTGGAGCGGAATCTCGCCGGCGACGACCTTGTCCAGCTCGCCGACCGAGGAGATCAGGCCGGCACCGAACATCTTGACCTCGCCGTTCTCGCGCTTGACCCCAAACTCGGTGCTGTACCAAGCCAGCCGCTTGACATTCTCCCGCTGCTCCTCGTTGGCGCGCAAGAACGCGGGAGCGAACATCTCCTCCAGCTCGGCGTACTCCGGCAACATCAGGAAAGGCAAATGCCCGAAGATGTCGTGGAACATATCCGGTTCGGGCGTGAATTCCAGCTCCTTACGCTCGCGCATGTAGTCGGTCACGAGGAAGTGCTTCTGATCGAACTCGTTGTACCAGGTCTCGGCGTCGGAGTAGCGTACCGACGTGCGGACGGTCTGCCACCCCGTGGCTGAGGTAATACGCTCATTCAGATACGCGATGGAAGGGATGGTGTCGCTCGGCAGCTCGAGCAGGTCGAAACCCACCAGGTACTCCTGGCAAGCGTGCTTCTGGATGCGAGGTAGCAGATTATCGCAAAGGATCTTCCAGGTTCCATGCTGTTCTGCAGAAAATTCCATAGGCCTATCCATCCGTCGTGTTTGTAGATTGGACGCTTACATCTCTCATCATAATCGCGGCGGGCGGCCTGTCGCAACTGTTCAGGACAAAATCACTCCGATTGCAGAATATCATTGCTCTGGTGGCGATTGTGAGTTTTCGGTGGATGCCTTCGCTCCCTCCACGCACGGTTTCACCGTCCGTATTTTTGAAACAAGGCCATATCGGCCCCGTAAAGGCTCCACTGCACTGTCACGACGCAGGACAGCCACCGTACCGCTTGATCCTGACCGCATTCTGCTGTTAAAAAGAACTTGCGGGCTAAGGGACACCGGATCGAGGAGATCGACGAATGAGCTGGACACGACGCGAGTTCCTGAAAAACAGTGTCTGCAGCACGGCCGTCCTGGGCATGGCCACCGCCCTGCCGGCCTGCAATGTGCAGAGGAGGAATTCTTCCCGAAAGCTGAAACTGTTGATCCTCGGAGGCAGTGCCTTCCTCGGACCGGCCACCGTCGAGGCCGCTCTCGCCCGCGGGCACGAGATGACCCTGTTCAATCGCGGCCAGACCAACCCGTACCTGTTCCCCGACCTGGAGAAATTGCGTGGCGACCGTGACGGCGACCTCGCGGCCCTGCAGGGCCGGACCTGGGACGCGGTCATCGACACCAGCGGATACCTGCCGCGCCTGGTGGACATGTCCGCGGAGCTGCTGGCCAACGCCGTTGGGCAGTATGTGTTCATCTCCACGATCTCCGTCTACCGGGATTACAGTATCGTTGGCATGGATGAGACCGCGCCCGTGAGCAAGCTCGAGGACGATAGGATGGAGGAGATCACCAGCACAACCTACGGACCGTTGAAGGCGCTGTGCGAACAAGCAGCCGAGAGGAATCTCCCCGGCCGCACGACGGTCATCCGTCCCGGCCTGATCGTGGGGCCCCGGGACCGCTCGGACAGGTTCACCTACTGGCTAGTGCGGGTAGCGCACGGCGGCGAGGTGCTGGCGCCCGGGTCGGGACAGGATTTCATCCAGTTCATCGACGTCCGCGACCTGGGCGAGTGGATCGTCACCTGCATCGAAGACGAGGTCGTCGGCGTCTACAACACAGACGGACCACCGGCGACCGTCACCATGGCGGGGATGTTGAACGAGTGCAAGACGGTCACCGGCTCCGACGCAACTTTCACCTGGATCGACCCCGCGTTCCTCGAGGAACAAGGCGTACAGGCGTGGAGCGATATGCCTTGCTGGGTCCCGGCCGAGGGAGAGTACGCGGGCTTCGGACAGGTCAGCAGTGCCAAGGCGCTGGGTAAGGGGCTGCATTACCGGCCGCTGGTGGTCACGATACGCGACACCCTGGCGTGGTGGAACGAGCAACCTGAAGAGCGGCGCGCCGAACTGCGCGCCGGCATCTCGCCGAAACGCGAGCAGGAAGTGCTCACAGCCTGGCATGCGCGAAGGTAACGGATTGCTGCTTATTTGATGGTGTTGTCCAGGACGACCCTGGCCAGGCGGGGAACGGCCTCGTAACAACCGGAATCGTGATCGGTGTTGATCTGAATCGCCACGGTGAGGCGGTACTTGGCGTAGTAACGGACAACAGTGCTGTAACCGGGGAACCAGCCGCTGTGGCCGTACGTCATCCCCAGATCCGTCTCGCGTATGGTGACGCCCAGACCGTAACGTACTGCCTCACCGCGAAACTCATG
>CBDURX010000516.1:0-2488 GCA_965369485.1 uncultured bacterium
GAGATTCCAGGACATACAGGTACGCCTGCGGGCTGTAACTGCCGCGACTCTCGGCGATGGTTTCGATTTTGGCCAACAGGTCGGCCGATTCCTCCATGGGCCGCTTCCTCTCAGGATAGGAAGTCTGTCCTCTCTCTGCTTAATTGTATGTCCAGGGTGCGATGTGTCAACCCATACGGCGTTTAACCCGGTTAATCACTGGTTCCCATGACGCGGTCATAAAGCTCCAGGTACTGTTTCAGAACGCAGCGTGCCCCGTACTTCTGCACCGCATCGCGCCTCGCTTCCTCGGCAAAATGCTGGCGTAGAGTCTCGTCCTGCAGCATCCGACGCCCAGCCGCCACCATGCCGTCGATGTCGTCGGGATGACAGAGGAACCCGTTATGCCCCGTATCGATGAACTCGCTGGTGCCGCCGACGGAGGTGGCGATGACCGGTGTGCCGCAGGACATGGCCTCGAGGGCCACCAGCCCGAAGGACTCGTGGTATGACGGCAGCAATAGCAGGTCGGCCAGCGGCATGATCTCCGCCATGTTCTCCACCTGCCCCATAAACAGGACCCTGTCGGCGAGCCCCAGCTCCGCCACCAGCTGCTGGACCGTGTGTAACTCGGGTCCTTCCCCGCTCAGCAGCAGCCGGCAAGGGAACTCGGTGGCGAGCCGCGCGAACACCTGCACCACGGCCGGCACATTCTTGACCTTGCGGAAGTTGGAGGCATGCAGGAGCAACTTCTCTGCGGGCGTGGCGAACTGAGCCCGCTGCGCCGGATCGTCCCGGGGGTGGAACAGGCGGGTGTCCACGAAATTGGGAATGACGTCGATGGGCCGGGTGATGCCGAACACATGCTCGGTCTCCCGGCGCAAGAAGTCGCTCACCGCCGTTACAGCGTCGCTCCGCTCGATCAGGAACCGAGTGATGAGGAAGAATGAGGGTTCCTGGCCCACGAGGGTGATGTCGGTGCCGTGCAATGTGGTTATCAGGCGGATTCGGTCCGGTCCGACCATCTCACGAGCCAGAAACGCGCTGGCAGCGTGCGGG
The DNA here is from genome assembly GCA_965369485.1 of uncultured bacterium. GTDB lineage: Bacteria > Krumholzibacteriota > Krumholzibacteriia > LZORAL124-64-63 > LZORAL124-64-63 > CBDURX01. The sequence continues at coordinate 1,039 of CBDURX010000516.1, forward strand.
ATGGCGTAGTGGACGTGCAGGATGTCCAGGCCGTACTCGGTAGCCACCTCGCTCATCTTCGTGGCCAGCGAGAGGGTGTAAGGTGGATGCTGGAAGACAGGGTAATTGGCCACTTCGACCTGGTGATAGAAGATGTTGTGCTCGTAATGATGCAAGCGCAACGGCAGGCTGCTGGCAATGAAATGGACCTCGTAGCCGGTTCGAGCCAGCAGCAGACCCAGCTCACTGGCGATTATGCCACTGCCACCCTGGGAAGCGTAGCAAGCGATGCCGATGTTGGGTAGGCTCGTCGTCATGACCATGTCCCATCCGGCAGATCCCGCAGAATCGGCACCGCTTTGCTGCGCAGCGCCTCGCCGTGAGCAACGCCGGCCTTGAACCCCCAGTACTTTCCGGTGCGTTCGATCTTCTGCAGCCAGTTCGTGTCGTTGATCATGGTGGGCTGGCGGCCCTCCTCACGGCTGAACTGGCTGCTGTAGGCAGCGATGGCCTGCTGCTTGGCCTGCCAGGTTCCACTGACGTCGAAGATCAGCGACGGCTGCTCGCCTACCGGACAGACCTCGAACAACGCCTCGCCTTGCCACGTTCTGGCTGGTGAGCCCAGAGCGGCAGATTCGGGCCAGACACGCATCTCCGGTAGCGCCGGCCGGTAGGACATCAGATGGGCCAGGAAAAATGCCTTGGCCACCAGCTGTGGGGTGGCCACGTGGTCCGGGTGCCGGCGTGGATCAGGCGCGCAGACCACCCAACGTGGCCGTAGCAACCGCAGGACATTGGTGACGCTCCCCACCTGAGTCGGGTCGTCGGCCGCGATGAATCCGTCCGGCAGAGCCAGCTGCACGCGCCCGCCCAGTCCCAGCTTCTCCGAGGCTGCGGCCGCCTCAACCCAGCGCTCGTCGGATGTGGCGTTGGAAGCCAACTCGCCACGGGTCAGATCGCACACCCACACCATGCGACCTTGGTCGGCCAACAAGCGCAAGGTGGCGCCGAGCCCGATCTCAGCGTCGTCGGTATGGGGCGTGATGCAGAGAAAATCGACCTGGGCTGCCTGTTTGGTCACCTCTTTGCCTCCTTAACCCGGGTTAGATCTCCTCGACTGCCAGGTTCCATGCCCACCAGTGGCCGGCGGCCCCCTCCGTGAAGTGGCTGCGCGCGGCGGCCAGGATCAAAGGCATGAGCCGGTCTCCCCACAGGGCCGTGGCACAGTGAGCGGCCAGACTTCTCTCCTGCCGCTTGCCCAGGGGGTGTAGCCAAGGCACGCCTTCTGCCTGAACCAGCCCTCGTTGCCGTCGCTTCTGTTCGCGTGCCATCAGCTGCGCGACACTCCGGCGCCACCGCATTGCCTGTTGCTGTGCCAGTTGCACGGCACGAGCCCGGTCACTGCCCACCTCCCGCAGCAAGGTCTCCGCCAAGAGAGCTTCGGCGCCAGCGGTGACCTGATCGGCATATT
>CBDURX010000517.1:0-2485 GCA_965369485.1 uncultured bacterium
GCCCCTGTTTATTTCACGATTGATCCGTGGTTGCGGCCAGCGGCTCAGGACTGGCCTGTCGCGCCACCGCCCGTACTCTTGAGCAAGCTGGTGGCCGCGGCCACCATACCGCCGATGTCGCTGAGGGTGGAGGGGATGATCACCGTGTTGTTCTCCTTGGCCAGGTTACCGAACTGGTGGATGTACTGCTCGGCGACGCGGAGGTTGACTGCCTCCTCACCACCCGGCTCCTGGATGGCCTGGGCAATTTTACGAATCCCCTCGGCCGTGGCCTGGGCCACCACCTCGATCTCACGAGCTTTTCCCTCTGCCTCGTTGATCCGGCGCATCTTCTCGCCCTCGGAGTGCTTGATGACCTCCTGTTTCTGGCCCTCGGCGACGTTGATCTTGGCCTGGCGTTCGCCCTCGGACTCGGCGATGGTGGCGCGTTTCTCGCGCTCGGCCCGCATCTGCTTCTCCAGCGCGTCCCGTACCGTCTGGGGCGGGTGAATGTTCTTGATCTCGTAGCGGGTGATCTTCACTCCCCAGGGGTCGGAGGCCTTGTCCACGGCCTGGATGATCTGGGCATTGATCTGCGTCCGCTCCTCGAAGGTGCGGTCCAGTTCCAGCTTGCCGATCTCCGAACGCATGGTGGTCTGGGAAATCTGGGTCGAAGCGAACAGGTAATCCTCGATTCCGTAGCTGGCCTTCACCGGGTCGATGATCTGCAAGTAGAGGACGCCGTCCACCTCGACGGCGATGTTGTCCTTGGTGATGCAGGTCTGAGGCGGCACGTCGACGGCGACCTCCTTCAGGGAATGCTTGTACGCCACCCGGTCGATGAACGGCACCAGGAGGTGGAAACCGGCCTTGAGGGTCTTGGTGTACTTGCCCAGCCGCTCGACGATAAAGGCCTTTCTCTGGGGTATGATGCGTGCCGTCTGGATGACGATGATCAGGGCCAGAAGGGCGAGTCCGCCCGCAATGATGGTACCGGTCATGACTTCTCCTCCTCTTGGGGTGTCTTCACCACGAGGGTGATACCGTCGACGCCCGTGATCTCCACCAGACGGCCTTTGGCGATGGCCTCGTCCGCCACCGCCCGCCATGCGGCGCCCTTGAACTCCACACGGCCCTCGACGCCGTCCGGAACGATGTCCTGGACCACGAGGACACTCTTACCGGTGAATTCATCCAGGTTGGTTGCGGGATCCTGCTCGCCGCTCAGGTGACCCAGGAACCGGCTCCGCACCCATCTGCGCAGGCTGAAGAGCAGCACTACCGACGCGATGGCGAACAGAAGCAGCTGGATCTCCAGTGATCCGGTCAAACCCAACCAGGTGGTCAGCGCCACGACCCAGGCTCCCACGCCGAAGAAGACCAGGATCACCCCCGGCACGGCGAATTCCACCAGGATCAGGGCCAGGCCCACCAGGAACCAGATCAACGTGGGGCTGATTGACATCGTCACTCCTTCCGCGGTGGTCTCTCTGCGTGTTGACGCCACTGGCGGGGATAACCGACAAGGGGCGTGATTATTCTCGGAATCGTCTGGGAATCATAGATCTGGTTTACATGATCGCATTCCTGGGTCCGGAATGAAAAGAAAAAGTAATTTATACTTGACAATATGTTCGGTATAGCATACAATACGGTCGATAGAGATAACATATAAGGAGTCACCGATGGACCTGAGGAACCACATCAAGCAGCACCGCGCCCGTCTCGATCTCACGCAGCAGGATCTGGGCGAGAGGGTCGGGGTGCGGCGGCAGACGATCCTCGCCATCGAGAAGGGCCAGTACGTTCCGTCTGCCCTCCTGGCCTTCCGTATCGCCCGGATTCTGGGCATGCGGGTGGACGATCTGTTCGAACTGGCCCCAGATAATGCAGAGGAGGGTGCCACGTGAAATCCGAGATGGACTTGATGAAGATGGACGAGCGGCAGCGCCAGGCCTGGTTTCGGGCCAACCGGATCCTGTTCATGACGGTGGGTGTGGTTTGGCTGGGCATGATCGGGTGGGAGCTGGCCCATGGAGAGACCCCGCTCTTCCTCATCGTGATGGTGCCACTCTTCGCCGCTTTGCGCTTCGTTCTCTACCGCAGCTTTCTGCGCTCACCCTAGCCTCCTCCGGCCACGTGGCGGACGGGGGAGGCGGGTTCACCCAAGGGTAGATTCATGTCCGGTGTCGATCACTTTGTGGCGGCGAAGGACGCACTCCAGACCTTGCCGGCCAGCTCCTCGGCGATCCGGGCGAACCGGTCACCGTCCGCTGGCGTCGTGCCACAGCAGCCGCTCGAGGCAAGGGTCAGCGTGCTCCCGGCTGGTTCGGCGTCTGCCGCGGTTGAACCTGCTTCTTCTAGGACCGGGTCGCAGGAGACCAGCCCCTTCAGCTGGGAGGCATCGTAGATGATCCGGTCGCGGATCTGGACGTCGTGCAGGCCGGCATCCCGGAGCCCCTGCATGTAATCCTCCTCGCTGATGGCGCCGGCGACGCAGTTGCTG
>CBDURX010000518.1:0-2482 GCA_965369485.1 uncultured bacterium
ACGCTTGCCGTTGCTGATCGTCACTGTCTTGCTTTTCGCGACAATCGCCTTCATTTACACTAACAACACGACCTTGATGCTGCGGCCGGACCACTGGGGGCAGATCTACTTCGCCAACCCGCTCGGCACAAATCTGAATACAGGTGAGCCCATGCTCCTGGCGCGTTACCTGCACATGGTCCTGGGCGCGGTAGCCGTGGCAGGCCTCTTCATTGCCTGGCTGGGGCGATTCAAGGCACAATCCGACCCGGAACACTCGGCCTTCCTGCATCGCTACGGCCTGACGGTTTTCACGTGGCTGACCGCCTTGAACATCGTCGTGGGGTTGTGGTTCTTCATGACTCTGGACCGGCCGGTACGCAAGCTGATGATGGGTGGATCGATTTACACTACACTCCTGTTCGGCCTCGGCGTGGTCCTGGCGGTGGTCTTGCTCGGACTGGTCGCGCGGGCCAAGGTCACGCGGAACGGCGGCGGCCTGTCGCTGGCCAGTGTGGTGGCCGTGGTCACCCTGATCGACATGATCCTGCTGCGTGACCAGGTACGGGCCGGATACCTGAACGGGATTTACCTGCCGCAGACCTTCCCGCTGCAGACGCAACTCTTCAACCTGGTGTTGTTCGTCGTGTTGCTGGCCGGGGGCGTGGTGACGGTGATCTGGATGGTGCGCAAGCTGCGGCAGGCGTGGTGAGAGATCCGAAACAGCAATAGCTCGGGCTGGCACCATCTCGCGGGTTTCTTCTCATCGGCCCGGGTTATTAACCCGGGTCGATCGTGTACCTTGCCAAAATCATGTGAAGAAATTCCGGTCTCGGGCGTCTATACCATTGACGAGGGGGCAGACGGCACGAGCGGCCGGCGCCCCGGTTAGCGAGGTCGAAAGGACTCGGGTGCTGTGACTGTTCTGAGTATGGCAGGGAAAAATAGGATCCAGCCGACCGGCGGCCGCGGCGGCGGGGATCCGGCGCGCCTGGTGGAGCGTTTTGCCGACCGCGTCTACCGCTTCCTGCTGGCCATGACCAAGGACAGTGAGACGGCGAGGGATCTGACCCAGGAGACTTTCCTGAAAATCCTCCGTGTCGTAGCCGAGGGACGCGATGCCGAACTCGGCGATGCCTACGTGCTGACCGTGGCCCGTAACACAGCCCTGTCCTGGTTCCGCCGCCAGAGTGTGGAAAATCGGCACCTGGCCCTGGTTCCAGAGGAGGAACTGGAACCGCTGGCATCGCCTGGAGCGGCTGACAATCCTGCCAGAGAGCTTGACCGCACCGAGTTGCGGACGGCTCTGCTGGAGGCGCTAGCCACCCTGTCGGAGGAACTGCGTGCCGTCTTTCTACTCTCGGAGGTGGAAGGTTTATCCTACGCCGAGATCGCGGACATCGTGGGTTGCCCACCGGGCACGGTGGCTTCGCGCAAACATCATGCAGTCACGAGACTTCGTCAGCATCTGCGGAGGCAAGATTATGCGGTGTGAAGAGATCAGGGAAAAGATGGAGGCCTACCTGGACGGCGAGTTGCCCTCAGATACGCTGCGGGCAGTCGCCGAGCACCTGACCGCGTGCCACGAGTGTACGCGGCTGTTGGCAGCGCGCCGCTCCTTCGGAGACCTGGTCCGAGAGGGTCTGGACATCACTGCCCCTCAGGATCTGCAGGACGAGCTACACGCCGCCCTCGCCGTGCAATCAACCGACACGCCCGAGGCCGGGGTCGCTTCCCGGTACACGGCAACCCGCCGTCACTGGTTGACCCTGACCTGGACCTCTGGGCTCGCCGCGGCGGCCGTGGTGACCGTGGCTCTCGTCGCCTGGTGGCTGGTGGACCACTACGGGTCGCCAACCGTCACGGAAGCATTTTCCCGCCCTGCCACAGTCCACATCCTGCGTTTCGAGGCGACTCTGGACCGCGATGGCGTTCCGGAGATGGGCGGGCTCATTTTGGCGAATCACCTGTGAAACAGTGAGGAGCTGTCATGAAACAGATCTTGATTATCCAAATTCTGATGGTTGCCGTTGCCGGGACCGGCTTCGGCCCAGCCCCGGAATTGACGGCTGTCACTGTGGCATCCGCCGCCACAGCCGAGGAACACGAGGTTGTCCTGGAGCTGAAGGACGGCACCACCTTTCGCGGTGAGATCCGCCAGGTCGAGCCGAGCGTGTACGTGGTGCAAACTCCCGACGAGATCGCCGAAATCACCGGCGCAGAGATGCGCAAGTACCTGGTCACCCGGACCGAAGGCGAAATCGACGAGATCATCGCGCAGATCGAACGCGCAGCAGTGACCGGTGAGCGTGTCCTGCGCTACGAGACCTTCGAGGTGGTCGCACCCAACGGCGACGTGGACTTCTGGTCCCACACCCAGAGCAGGAACGAATCGAGCAAGGTACTGACCTATGTCCAGTGGGGCGCCAAGGAGCGGGAACTCGACCGTTACCGCACCATGACCGCCTTCGACAAGTTTGGCAACCGTCTGGACAGCCGCATC